>URTD01000067.1 GCA_900550735.1 uncultured Collinsella sp. | reverse complement strand
GGTGGAAAGGCGGTGCGCCACAATAAAGCTGGTGCGGCCCTGCATCATGCGGGCAAAAGCTTTCTGGATACGCACCTCGGTGCGGGTATCAATGGAGGATGTTGCCTCGTCCAGAATCAGCATCGGCGGCAGCCAGAGCATCACGCGGGCAATGCAAAGCAGCTGGCGCTGGCCTTGGCTGATGTTGGTCGCGTCCTCGTTGATCACGAAATCGTAGCCGCCGGGCAAGGTGGTAATGAAGTGGTGCGCGCAGCCCGCGCGCGCCGCAGCCTCCACCTCCTCGTCGGTCGCGTCGAGCTTGCCAAAGCGGATGTTCTGCGCAATGGTGCCGCTAAACAGGTGCGTGTCCTGCAGCACAATGCCGAGCGACCCGCGCAGGCTGGCCTTGGCAATGTGCTTGACGTCGATGCCGTCGTACGTGATCTCGCCGTCATCGACCTCGTAGAAGCGGTTGATGAGGTTGGTAATGGTCGTCTTGCCGGCGCCCGTGGAGCCCACAAACGCAATCTTTTGCCCCGGCTTGGCAAACAGGTTGAGGTCCGTGAGCACGCGGGCGCCCGGCACGTAGGAAAAGTCCACGGCATGGAAGCGCACGTCGCCGGCAAGCGGGACCAAGCCGCACGTGAGCTCGGTGCCGTCGGCGGCCACCGCGCGGCCCGACTCATCAACGGCTGCCACGTCATGCAGGTGCCCGTAGACGCCCACGCCCTGGCCCTCGGGAATTTTCCACGCCCACGCGGCATCGCCCGTCTGCACCAGCTCCACGCAGCCCTCGTCCACCTCGGGCTCAAGGTCCATAGCCGCAAACAGGCGCTCGGCACCGGCCAACGCGTTGAGCAAGAAGTTGCCGAGCTGCGTAAACTGGTTGATGGGCATGGCGGCCTGGCGCACAAAGACCAGGTAGCTCGCGAGCGCACCTACGTCGGCGAGCCCCTTGATGCAGAGCATGCCGCCCGCCACGGCGACGATGGCATAGTTGACGTAGCCAATCACGACAGTCATGGGCACCATGGAGTTGGCATAGCTCACGGCGGCGGTGCCGGTGCGGCGAAGCTCGTCGTTGCGGCAGGTGAAGCCGGCGACATTCGCTGCCTCACGGTTAAAGACCTTGATGACCTTTTGGCCCGAGACCATTTCTTCGATATATCCGTCCAGGTCGCCAAGCGATGCCTGCTGGGCAGCAAAGAAACGCTTAGAGCGCGCGCCCGAGTAGCGCGCATACAGCACAATGGCCGCATCGCACACGAGTGTGATAATCGTGAGCTGCCAGTTAAGGATGATGAGCATAGCCGTGGTACCCACAACCTGAATGGCGGCCTGAATCACGTTGGCAAAGCTGTTGTTGAGCGCCTCGGAGACGGTGTCGACGTCGTTGGTGAAAAAACTCATGATGTCGCCCGAGCGCGTGCTGTCAAAATAACTGAGCGGCAGCGTCTGGATGTGCGCGAACAGGTCGCGGCGAATATCGGACACCACGTGTTGGGCCGCGCGCACCATGATCTGTGAGTAGCCCAGGGCCGAGAGCACGCCCGCAGCGTAGATGATCGCCGTCAGGATGACCTGCTTGGCAAGCAGTTCCTCCCCGCCCGTGGCCAAACCGTTAACGATGGGGCGCACCATGTAGGTGCCGGCGAGGCTCGCGATGGCGGCGACGGAGGCGAGCACGCCCACCGCGAGCAACGAGAACTTGGCATGCCCCATGTAGGAGAGCAAGCGGCGTACAGTGCGCTTGAGGTCGGCCGGGCGTGCTTGGGCTGCGGTCTTAGGCATGGCGCTCACCCCCTTCCAAGGGCGATCCTCCGGGGACGGAGGAAAACGGATCATTCGCGCAACCATCGTCGTTGCTATCGCCGGCGTCCGCGTTCCCCGCAAACTCCATCTGCGAGGCGTAAATCTCCTGGTATATGTTGTCGCCCGCCAGCAGTTCCTCGTGCGTGCCCACGCCGTGGACACGACCGTCGTCCAATACCACAATGCGATCGGCATCCATGACACTCGCGATGCGCTGGGCGATGATGAGCACGGTCGTATCGGAAATCCGGGCGATGTGCTCTCGAATCTTTGCGTCGGTCGCCATATCGACCGCGCTGGTGGAGTCATCAAAAATGAGCACGCGCGGATGCTTGAGCAGCGTGCGCGCGATGCAAAGGCGTTGCTTCTGGCCACCCGAAACACCGGCGCCACCTTGCCCCAACTCGCCGTCCAGCCCGCCGATGCGATCAAGGAACTCGTCCACGCACGCCGCGCGGCAAGCCGCGAGGAGCTCATCGTCCGACGCCTGTGGATTGCCCCACTGCAGGTTCTCGCGCCCGGTGCCCGTAAACAGCACGTTCTTTTGCAGCACAATGCCTACGGCGTCGCGCAAGGCGACCAGGTCGTAGTCGCGCACGTCGTGTCCGCCCACAAGCACGGCGCCCTCGGTGGCGTCGTACAGGCGCGCAATCAGCTGCACAAGCGAGCTCTTGCCCGAGCCCGTACCGCCGAGGATGCCCACCGTCGAGCCGCTCTCGATGCGAAGGTCGATATGCTCGAGCACATCCTCGGCTACATCCGCGCGGTATTTAAAGGAAACGTCGCGAAACTCGATACTGCCGTCCGCTGGCGCCGCAGTCGCGAGGTCTCCCGCAGGGTTGGCGATAAAGGGCTCCTCATCGAGCACCTCTGCGATACGGCCCACACTCGTGAGAGCGCGCGTGAGCAGCAAAAACACGTTGGAAATCATCATGAGCGAGTTCATGATCAGCAGCACGTAGCTCATAAAGCCCGTGAGCGAGCCCACGCCCAGCTTGCCGGCGAGAATCATGCGGCCGCCAATCCACAGGATAGAGAGCGCAGCCACGTACATCGACAGCTGAAACACCGGCAGGTTGAGCACCGCGCTGCCAAAGGTCTTTGTCGCCGTGCCGGCGAGCTCGGTATTGACGGTGTCGAACTTGGCCTCCTCGTGCTCGGTACGAACGTAGGCCTTGACGGCACGGCGGTGAGGTCCTCCTGTACCACGCCGTTGAGGTGATCCATCGAGGTCTGGAGTTGGCGGTAGAGCGGACTGACGCGATAGGTGATGGCGCCCAGTACGATTGCCAGCACGGGCAAGATGATCGCAAAGACGGTGGCGAGCGGGCGCGACAGCATCAGCGCGTAGATAAGGCCGACGATAAGCGTCACCGGGCCGCGCACCATAGGGCGAAAGCCGTTGCCCACAGCATTTTGGATAACGGTGATGTCCGTGGTCATGCGGGTGACGAGCGAGCTGGCGTCGTAGTTGTCCAGGTTGCCAAAGGCGAGCGTTTGAATCTTTTTGTACTCGGCCTCGCGCAGGTTAGCGCCTAGGCCCGAGGCAACGCGGGCGGACGTGTGGGCATAACCCAAGCCCAGTACCAGCGAAAGCGCAGCGCACACCAACATGTACGCGCCCTGCAGCAGCATGTAGTTGATATCACCCGCAGGCACGCCCACATCGATGATGTTGGCCATGATGACCGGGATAAACAGTTCGAGCACCGTCTCGACCGACACAAAGAACACGCCGAGGATGGCATCGCGACGGTATGCCCCTAGATAGGAAAACAGTATTTTGAGATTGCGCACGCAGGTTCAACCCCCATCAAACGTTGTTCGCAAACGCACGTATTATTGCGCGCCGAATAATGGTGTCAAGTATTCCGAAATCGTTTTCTGCAAGGTTAGCGCCGGCGGCGAGTTCTCGTGATGTGTGTCCATATTCACTCGGAATAATGGTGCGCGAGACTTTTTCGCCCCACTGTCAACACAAACCTTGACTCTACAATCGTTGTAGGGTTTTCACTACACTGGTAGCTAAACGAACCCAGCCAGAAAGCCCCGCCCATGGAACACGACCTCACACGCGGCAATGTCCTTAAGACCATCGCGGTCTTTGCCCTGCCCTATATGCTCTCGTACTTTTTGCAGATGCTCTACGGCATGGCCGACCTGTACATGATGGGGCAGTTTAGCGGCGCCGCCGGCATCACCGCCGTGGGCAATGGCGCGCAGACGCTCTATATCATTACCGTGACGCTCGTGGGCCTGGCCATGGGAACGACGGTTATCGTCGGCCACGCCGTGGGTTCGCGCCGGTTTGACCGCGCCGAGACCGCCATCGGCAACACCATCACGCTCTTTATGGGTGTCTCGGTGGTGCTGGCCGCTATCCTGCTCGCACTGTGTCCGCAGATCGTGGCACTCATTGGCACGCCGGCCGAGGCGGTCGAAGGAACCGCCGCCTACCTGCGTATTTGCTTTGTCGGCATTCCCTTTATCGCCGCGTACAACATTCTTTCGGCCATCTTTCGCGGCCTGGGTGATTCGCGCTCGCCCATGTACGTGATTGGCGTGGCATGCATCATCAACATCGCGCTCGACTTTCTGTTTATCGGCCACATGGGGCTCGGCCCCGTGGGCGCGGCGCTCGGCACGGTAACCGCGCAGACGGCCAGCGTTGCCCTCGCGCTCGTGTGGCTCAAGAGCTGCCGCACGAACATCCACGTTAAGCGCAGCGACCTGCGCCCCCAGCCCGAGGTGCTCGGCAGCGTTCTTAAGATCGGCGTGCCCGTGGCCGTGCAGGACGGCTGCATCCAGGTGGCGTTTATGTTCATCACCGTCATTGCCAACCACCGAGGGCTCGTCGACGCTGCCGCCGTGGGCCTGGTCGAAAAGATGATCAGCTTTTTGTTCATTGTGCCGAGTTCCATGGGCGCCACCGTCAGCGCACTCACGGCGCAAAACGCCGGGGCGGGCAAGGGCGACCGCGCGCGTCAGGTACTCAAGGATGCCATGACCATCTCGGTGGTGTACGGCTGCCTGATCACGGTGCTGATGTGGCTGGTAGCGCCGGCGTTTATCGGCTTTTTTGCCAAGGACGCCGCAGTGGTCGCGGCCGGCACTGGCTACATGCGCAGCTACATTTTCGACGCGATCTTTGCCGGCATCCACATTTGCTTTAGTGGCTTTTTCGCTGCATACGGCAAGAGCTACATCGGCTTTGCGCACAACGTACTAGCCGTGGCGCTCATTCGCGTGCCGGGCGCGTGGCTGCTGTCGAACGCCTATTCCGACACGCTGTTTCCCATGGGCATCGCCTCGCCGTGCGGATCGATTTTGTCGGCGGTCATCTGTGTTGTCGCGTTTACCGTGCTCAACCGGCGCGGGGCTTTTGACAAGTTGGTAGCGTAGCGGGGCAACGCGAAATCGCCCTTATCGACGACATCATCAGCGACGACCCCACAACCTACGTGACGCAGATCACGGTGCCGGTCTCTCTAGGCTAGACCGAGCCTCGCCTCTAGCTCGGTCAACGCCTCAAAGGCATCGCGAGACGCACCTGCCGAGCGCTCACGTTCCGCAATGCGAATTCGCGCCATCAGGTGCTCTTTTGCCTGCACTTGGTCGTGCTTCGTGCGCCCTTCCGCCTGCGAGCAATTGCGATTCTCTATATCCATTACGCCTCCGGCACCTCACCAGTAGCCAGGATCTGCTCGAGTGCGTCCTCGTCCAGCACGGGTACGCCCAGCTGCTCAGCCTTGGTGAGCTTGGAGCCCGCTTTGGGGCCGGCGACCAGATAGCTCGTCTTCTTTGAAACACTACCCGAGACCTTGGCACCAAGCACCTTGAGCGCCGCGCCCGCCTCGTCGCGGGTGCGGTTGACAAGCGTGCCGGTGAGCACGAAGGTCAAACCCGCGAGCGGCTGTGCGTCGGCGAGCTCGCCTGCCACGCCGGCATCGGCTGCGGCTTGCGCGTGTGCGGCACCCAAGTCGACCTCGAGCGACAGGCCCGCCTGGCGCAGGCGCTCCAGTACGGCAAGGTTCTCGGGCACGGCCAGGAACTGCTTGACGCTCGCCGCAATCTTGGGACCGATGCCCTCGCACTCGGCGATGTCTTCTTCGCTCGCCAAGATGAGCTTGTCGATCGACAGGAATCGCTCGGCGATGACCTCGCCCACGCTCTTGCCCACGTGGCGGATACCCAGGGCAAACAGCACGCGACCGAGCGGCTGGCTCTTGGACTTGTTGAGCTCGGCGATGATTTTCTCGGCCGTCTTGAGGCCTACCGGAATGGGGTCGCCCTTCTTGACGCCCTTTTTGCTGTTGGAGCTGGCATAGGTGCGGCCCGTGTCCAGGCCGGCGATGTCGTCGACCGTGAGCTGGTAGAAGTCCGCGACATCGTGGATCAGGCCGGCGGCGATCATCTTGTCGACGATCTCGTCGCCCAGGCCGTCGACGTCCATGCAACCGCGGCTCACCCAGTGGAGCAGGCGCTCCTTGAGCTGCGCGGGGCAGTCGATGGAGACGCAGCGGTAGGCAACCTCGCCGTCCTCGTGGACCACGGGGCTGCCGCACACGGGGCAGACCTCGGGCATGTGCCAGTCGACCGAATCGGCCGGGCGCTTATCGAGTACCGGGCCCACGACCTCGGGGATTACGTCGCCTGCCTTGTGCACGATGATGGTGTCGCCCTCGCGCACGTTTTTGCGACGGATCTCGTCGATATTGTGCAGCGTGGCGCGCGCGATGGTGGAGCCGGCAACTGTCACCGGGTCGAACTCGGCGACCGGCGTGAGCACACCGGTGCGGCCCACCTGGATGCGAATTTCGCGCAGGACGGTCTGCTTTTCCTCGGGCGGGAACTTAAAGGCAATGGCCCAGCGCGGCGCGCGGGCGGTAAAGCCCAGGTCGAGCTGCTGCTGGAAGCTATCGACCTTTACGACCACGCCATCGATGTCGTAGTCCAGGTCACCGCGGTGCTCAAGCGCCTGGGCACAGAACTCGTGGACCTCGGTGGGCGTGGCACAACGGGCCACGTTGGGGTTGACGCTAAAGCCGGCGCTGCGCAGCCAATCGAGGAACTCACGCTGGCTGTGGACGTGCAGCGGGTCGGTATCGGCGATGGCATAGATAAAGGTGGCCAGGTCGCGGCGCGCCGTGACCTTGGGATCCTTCTGACGCAGGCTGCCGGCGGCGGCGTTGCGCGGGTTGGCGAAGGGATCGCGGCCCTCGGCATCGGCCTCTTCATTCAGACGCACAAAGCTGCCCTTGGGCATATAGACCTCGCCGCGTACCTCAATGGTGCGCTCGCGGTCGGCGCCCATGTGGGCGAGCGCCGGCTCGGACAGGTGCATGGGCACATCCTTGATAGTACGGACGTTGAGCGACACGTCCTCGCCCGTGGTGCCATCGCCACGTGTGGCTGCGCGTACGAAGGTGCCGTTTTGGTAAGTAAGGGCCACGCCCAGACCGTCGATCTTAAGCTCGCAGGTATAGGTGACGCTACCGGCACCGAGGGCATCCTCAGTGCGCTGGAGCCACGCGTCGAGTTCGTCCAGGTCCATGGCATCGTCCATGGAATACATGCGCGCCATATGCGTGACCGGCGTAAACTGCTCGCTCACGTAGCCGCCCACGCGCTGGGTATAGCTATCGGGCGTCACCAGGTCGGGGTAGGTGGCCTCGATTTCCTGCAGTTCAACGAGCATTTTGTCGAAGGCGGCGTCCGTGATCTCGGGCGCATCGAGCATGTAGTAGCGATAGGCGTGGTAGTCGAGCTCGTGGCGCAGTTCGGCCGCGCGCGCTGCCGCCTGGGCACGGGCATCGGTCGGTGCGGTGGCTTCCGCGGTCGCGGGCGTTTCGGTATCGATGTCCACGCCGTCACCAAACAGGCTCGATTGCTCCATAGCGGCACTCCTTCGCTCGATTTCAAACGGATACAAGAGTACCACCGGTCGCAACGGGGTCGAATAGCGGTCTCAAACCGCACCGAATCGGCAGCCGCCAGACTGGGGTGGACAGTTAGTTCAGATACGTATAAATCCTAGAGCTGGATTAGGCACGAACACCCCTGTTTCAACTAATTTGGGCTCCCTGAGACCATGTAAACGTCCCGCTCGCCCTCCCAAACACCCATTCAAACCCCATCCCAATCAAAAATTGCTCAAAACGCATCCCAAGCTGCCCCAGATTTATACGTATCTGAACTAACTGTCCAGACCATTACGAACCAGGCCTCTTGCCAGCCACAAGTGATCCGTTTTCCTCCGTCCCCAACGGATCAATAAGAAAAGAGGGGCTGTCCCGCGCTGGCGGGACAGCCCCTCTGGCTTCGGCATGTGCGAAATGGCTCGTTAGTAACCCTGGCCGTAGCCCTGACCCTGGCCCTGCTGGCCCAGCAGCTCCTCCAGGTACTGGCGCAGCTGCTCGTCGGTAATACCGCCGTTGCCGGTGTCGGTCGAACTGTCGTCCTGCTGCTGGTTCTGCAGCTCCTCATCGGAGCCCAGCTCGACGGTGACCTTCTTCTCTTCCTTGCCGCGCATGAGCGTGATCTCGACCTTCTCGCCCACCTCGTGGCTGCGCAGCGCGATAATCAGGCCATCGGCGCTCGTAATCTCGTCGTCGCCCAACTTGGTGATGACGTCGCCCTCCTGAATGCCGGCCTTGGCGGCAGGACCGTCCTCAACGACGCTCGCCACATACGCGCCGCTATCGGTGCTCAGCTTGTTGGTGCGGGCGTTGAGCGCGTTGACGCTCGAAAGCGTAGCGCCCATGTACGGATGCACCGGCGTCTTGCCGCCGATGATCTGGTCGGCAATGTTCTTGGCGTAGTTAACGGGAATAGCAAAGCCCACGCCCGAGCTGGAGCCCGAGTAGCTCTCGATGAGCGAGTTGATGCCCACCAGCTCACCGTTGTCGTTGACGAGCGCGCCGCCGGAGTTGCCCGGGTTGATGGCGGCATCGGTCTGAATCATGTTGGCATAGATGGTGTTACCGCTGGTAGAGCTCATGGCCGTGGAGCGGTAGAGCGCCGAGACGATACCGGTGGAGACAGACTGCTCGTTGCCGAACGGCGACCCGATCGCCATGACCCACTCGCCCACGTTGAGCTTGGAGGAATCACCGATCTCGATCGGCGTGAGCTTGGAGGCGTCGGCGTCCTTGAGCTTGATGACGGCCAGGTCGCTCGAGGCGTCGTTGCCCACGAACTCGGCCTCGTAGGTGGTGCCGTCGTCCATGGTAACCACGTACTGGTCATAGCCATCGACCACGTGGTTGTTGGTGAGGATGTGGCCCTCGGTATCGAGCACCACGCCCGAACCGACGCTGCCCGAGCTGTCCGACTCGTCGGCAGACTGCGAAAGCGAGCCATTCTGGCTACCGCTCGAAGTGGCGGTAATGGAAACGACGGAGGGCAGGGCCTTGGCAGAAACGGCCTCGGCCAACGTGGTGTCCTCGGAATCAATCGTAATCTTTTGCGTCGATGAGCCCGAAGCGCCCGCCGTCACGGCGTTCTTGCCGCCGCCAATGTTGAGCGTGCCGCTCATGATAAGCGCGATGACCAGCAGGGCACCGCAGGCGCAGCCGGCGAGCGCCGTAATAAAGATCGGCAGCTTTTTGGTCTTGGTCTTGACCACCGTGTGCTTGTTCACGACCTGTTGGCCGCCCAGCGGCTTGCCGGTCTGCGTGT
>URTD01000066.1 GCA_900550735.1 uncultured Collinsella sp. | reverse complement strand
GGTGACGAGGAACGTGGCGATGGCCTTCATGGCCTGGTAGCCGATGCTCAAAAACGTGACGCCCACAAACATGTACAGGTCGTTGAGGCCCAGGCCGATCACCGACAGGATGGTGAAGATCGTGAACTCGCGCTTGCGGCTCATGCCTTCGCGGTGGTCGAACACGTACTTCATGCTGAGCCAGTAGTTGACCACGACGGACGTGATAAACGAAACCGTGGTGCTCATCAAAAAGTCGAGGTGGAACAGCTCGACGAGCGCAATGAGCATGCCCCAGTCGATGCCAAAGGAGATAAGACCCACGACAGCAAACTTGAGGAACTGCTTGGTATGAGGTTGTGCCAGCGCCTTGCGCACGTAATCACATCCAATGCGTTGATGAATCGAGCAGAGGATACTTTAGAGCTTTTACAAGGGAAACGTAAGGTCTTTGCCAAGAACTATATGAACTCGCCAAATTTTCAAGAGCTAATCCGCAAACGTTGAAAATTTGCCCGTAAACGAGCGGCACCCACGGACGATACTGCGCTGAGTGCACGTCGTCCGTGGGCGCCGTAATGCTGCAGGGGTTTCGAGCTACTTGGTCTCGTCGCCCTCCAGGAAGATTTTTCGGGTCACAAAGTTGTAGACCATGACAAGCGCGGTGGCGCAGATCTTGGCGATATTGGCCTCGAGTCCCAGGCCGGCGTTGAGCGCCAGCACGATGCCGTCGTTGAGCACCAAACCGATCACGGACAGCACGACAAAGATGATGAACTCGCGGCGGCGGCTCATGCCTTCCTTGTGCGCAAACACGTACTTCATGCTTGCGAGGTAGTTAAAGATGAGTGAGATGATAAAGCCGCTGGTGTTGGCGATTAGGATGTTGAGGCCCAGACCGTAGTGGAGCAGATTCATAATGCCAAAGTCGATAACCGTGGCAATGACACCGACGACGCCAAATTTCATGATCTGCGCAAGGAGCTTTTGCATGGTACCTGCCTTAGGGTGGCGCGGGGACGCCGTGGGGATGACAAACTCAGCAAGTTTAGCCAATCCCCGCGGGTGGGGCTAGACGCGCTCTTCGATAGCACCGTTTCTATATGCATCGAGCAGCTGGCGCAGATCCTGGATCTGGCTGCGAATCTTGGCGCCAGTATCGGTGTCGCTCACCATGCGGCGACGGTCTGCTTGGTCAAAACGGTTGGTCTCGCTTTCGATGTCCACGTTGCGCGTGAGTGCCTCGGCAACCGTCGTAAAGGCCCGGTGCGACTTGAGGCGGCAGCCGCGCGAGCTCGAGATGAGCGTATAGCCGGCGATGCCCGTCTTGGGATGGTAAGCGCGGCAGAAGCCGCCATCGATGACCAGCAGCTTGCCCTCGGCGCGGATGGGCTGCTCGCCCTTGGTGGTTTTAACGGGCGTGTGGCCGTTGATGATGTGGCCGGTCGGCGAGCATGCCATGGGCGCGACGCCAAACTCGCGCATGATATCATCGCAGACCGAGGGCGACTTGGTAAGCGTAAAGTACGGGTCCATCGGCTCGACCCAGGTACTCTTATCGGCGATATAGGCGCGCTCAAAGGTACGCACCAGGCGTCCGCTGGCGGGTGAATTGAAGCCAATCCACAGGTACCACATCCAGTCGAGGGCATCGCGGTCGCCCACGCGCCACGCGCGGCGGGCGATGTGGTCGCAAAAATCGAGATAATCGCGGCCAGCGTGCCAGGTGCCCAGGCAGTTCATGCTGCTAAAGGTGCCGTCTTCGTTGAGCGGAACGCAGCCGTGGAAGAGCAGGTTGCCGTTGGCGACCTTGTACATCGAGCCGTGGGTGTAGAGGAAATCGATATGGCGATGCAGGTGATCGGCGGTTACAAACTCGGACACGAGCTTGTCGATGATGTGCTGCTCCTGAGACGTGAGCGTGTAGGGGTCCGCCGGGTCGACGGTGGGGAAGTCGTTGGTCGTGAGCGGCCACACGCTGCCGTCGGCGAGCGTGACCGTGCCGGTGTCGTGGTCGATCTTGTCGAGTAACAGGCGGTCGGTCATATCGAACTCGGGGTGGCGCTGGATAATCTGGCCCTCGAGCCTAAAGAGCAGCACGTTGATGGCCTTGATCAGCGGGGTGATGGACTCACCGGCGGTGTAGGTGGCATCGGCAAAGGCGACAAGCTCACGCAGCGAGATGCCGTAGTCGTTCTCCAGGATCTCGTAGTTGTCGTAGCGTAGGTTGTTGCGCAACACCGTGGCGATGCAGGCGGGCTCACCCCCATCCACAGCAGGTCGTGGTTGCCCCACTGGATGTCGAGTGAATGGTAGGTGAGCAGACGGTCCATAATTTTGGCCGCGCCGCCGCCGCGGTCGAAGATGTCGCCCACCAGGTGCAAGTGGTCGACGGCCAGGCGCTTGATGAGCGAGGCGAGCGACTCGATAAAGTCGTCGGCGCTGGCGGTCTCTAGGATGGACTCCACGATGCGCTCGTGATAGCGCACGCGATAGTTGTTCTCGTCCGGGTGCGTGTGCAACAACTCGTCGATGATGTAGGCGTAGTCGCGCGGGATGGCCTTACGCACCTTGGAGCGCGTGTAGCGGCTTGAAAGTGAGCGAGCGACCATGATGAGCTGGTCAAGCATCGTCTTGTACCAGGTTGGCGAGTCCTCGCGCCGGCTGCGGACCAGGTCGATCTTCTCGCGCGGGTAGTAGATGAGCGTACACAGCTCGCCCTTTTCGTCAAAGGAGAGCGTGTCGCCAAAGATCTCGTCGACATGTTCGCGCACGACGCCCGAGCAGTTGTTGAGGATGTGCATAAAGGCTTCGTACTCACCATGCACGTCGCTCATAAAATGCTCGGTGCCCTTGGGTAGGTTGAGGATGGCCGAGAGGTTGATAATTTCGGTAAATGCGGATTGTTCGGTGGGGAACTGTCTCGACAGCAGGCGCAGATACTTGAAGTCTTGCGGGTTGCGATCGAATGCGACCATGAAACACCTTCCGATGGGGCTGGTAAAACTGATAAACAGCGTCAAACGTTTACCAGTATGCGCCGCTTTTGTTTCGATTTTGCGCCAGCGGCTGAATTGTCGGCTGAACGGTTTGGTAAATCGATTTAGTGAAGGTAGATGTGTTGGTCGGGTGGAGACGACAGAGGGTGTTTTCTCAGATATTTATGCGTCGGGTCGGTGGAGACGATGGTGGTAAAGATGTTCACTATTTTTGGTTCGATTTGGTAAATAGTGGACATATGTACCGCATGTAGGCTCACTGTGCGATAATTTGCGCAGCAATGAGTAAGGAGCCTCATATGAGTGATTATGTCCTGACCTGTGAATCCGCCGCCGACCGAACCCGTGAGTTCTTTGCGTCGCGCAATATCCCTGTCGTGTGTTTTCATTACGAGATCGACGATGTTGTCTATACGGACGATCTGTATCAGTCGATTACGCCGGACAAGTTTTTTGCCCAGATTGCCGCGGGCGCCATGCCCAAGACGTCTCAGGTGAGCGTGGGCGAGTACGAGGAGTTTTGGGAGCCGTTTGTTGCCGAGGGTAAAGACGTGCTGCACCTGACGTTGTCGTCGGGTATTTCGGGCACGTATGGATCGGCCTGCGTCGCGGCGCAGATGCTCGCGGATCGCTATCCCCAGGGCGGCAAGGTGCGCGTCATCGATTCGCTGGGGGCGTCTTCGGGCTTTGGCCTGTTGCTGGAATATGCCTCCGACGTGCGCGATAGCGGGGCTTCACTCGACGAGACGGCTGCCTGGATCGAGGAGCACAAACTCAACCTGCACCACTGGTTCTTCTCGACCGATCTGTCGAGCTACCTACGAGGCGGTCGCATTTCGGCTGCGAGCGCGATCATCGGCACGGCGCTTAAGATTTGCCCGCTTATGACGGTCGATTGCGAAGGTAAGCTGTCGCCACGTGAGAAGATTCGCACTAAGAAGCGCGCGATTTCCGAGATGGCCAAGACCATGATGGCACACGTGCAGGACGGTGTGGATTATTCGGGTAAGTGCATCATGTCGCACTCGGCGTGCCGTGAGGATGCCGAGGCAGTTGCGGCGCTGATTGGGGAACAGGTTCCGCAGCTTAAAGGCAAGATTGAGATCAATGACATCGGTACTCTGATTGGCTCGCATACCGGACCTGGTACGGTGGCGCTCTTCTTTATGGGCGACAAGCGCGTGGATTAATTTGCCCCATCACGTCGCTGCATGATTGCTCAAACGAAAACGGCCCGCCTCACGTTTGTGGGGCGGGCCAAGATGTTTTGCTAGTGCTTCTTTCCGCGGAAGAAAAAGCCGTGCAGTGACGGCTTGAGGCCGCGGTTGGCGCGATGCTCCTCGACGCGCTCGTGGATCGAAGCGACGCGCTCGATGACTTCGTCGGGAATCGGCACGTCGGGATTCATATTCTCGACCTGGCTGACCTCGGCGGCGGCGACCTGGTCGATAATGGGCACATCGTCGCGCGAGATGACAGGTGTGGCGTCTTCCTTCATCTTGCGATAGCGTTGCATCATGTCGGCCTGTAGCTGCTGGGCCGAAGGCGGCGTCCAGATGATGGCGTTGGCGCCGGCGGCGATGGTTTCGCGGATGCTCTCGGGCGTCTTGCCGCCCGGCGCGATGAGCGGCAGGTTGGGATAGTGCTCGCGCAGCTCGCGTAGGACCTGCGGTGTGTTTTTGCCGGCCGCGATGTTGAGAATCTTGGCTCCGGCGCGCACCTTGGCATGCGCATCGTCGTCGCAACGTACGACCGTGGCGATGACAGGGATGTCGGCGATGTTGGTGATGTGCTCGACCATCCCGGCGGTGGCGGGGGAGTTGACCACGCAGCCCGCCGCGCCCTGCATCTCGGAGACGGCTGCCATCTGCACGGAGCGCTTACCGGTCGTAGTTCCGCCGCCCACGCCTACAAAGACCGGGCACTCGGCGACGGTCAACAGTGCCTGCGTAATGGCCGGCTGCGGCGTGAAGGGGTAAACGGCAAAGACGGCATCGGCGTTGGAGTTGCGGATAACCGCGACATCGGTGGTGTAAATGAGCGACTTGATGCGGCGGCCGAAGAGCGTAAAGCCGCTGGCCTCCTCGATCTCGTCGGGCATGCGAAGGGCCGCCTTGCGCAAACGTCCGTCGATGGGCAGTGGCTCCATGGGGAGCAGTCCGTTGGGGGTCACGGCTACCTGGGGCTCGGTGAACTCGTCTGCGAGCTCGACCTCGGAGAAATCGACCGAGGCGACGATGTCCTCGTGAACCTCGGCGGGCACATCGATGGGAGCTTGGTCGTTTGCCGCGGCAGGCGTGTCGAAGGAGCTGGTGCCGACGAAGGCGTCGACGCGCTCATTTAGATCGTTGAGGGTATCCATGGAGGCTCGATTCTATGTGATAACGGCCGGCGCTATGCAGCCGGAATTGCGAATGCTAAATCGTTTGACGAGTTGATTTTTCCCCGCCGCGCCATCCGTTAGACCGAAGGGCCGGCGAACGTGAAGGAGCTGTGGTGGCGGGTATCGAGGTGCTATCTTGAAAGTCCCGTTTAAAAGAGAGGTGACGCGGTATGGAATTTTCGGCAATGTTGGGCTCGATTGGCCTATGCGTGGGCGCAATCATAGCCGCCGCGGTCATCTACTTTGTGGTCACGGCCATTAAGGGCAAAAGGGCCGAACGCAAAGAGCGCGCGACGCTTAAACAACATCGTGACCAGCAGGGCAAACGCGCACAGAGATAGCTTGTTGAGTTTTGGATCCGTGCGCTAGCTGCGTTTTCGGATCAGGGCAATGTAGAAGCCCTCAAAGTCGCGGCTAGGCGGAATGGTGAGCGTGCCGGGCAGGCCGTTGGCGATGGCCGATACCTGACCCGCGGCGATGGCCTCGGTGAGAGCGTTGCTCTCGATATGCGGCTCCTCGCCGGCATCCTGGGCGCGGCGTGCTTCACTTTCGCTTGGCGTGCCGTCGAGGGGGATGAGCTCGCAGTCCATATGCTTGTCGAGGGCCTCTTGCAGGGCGTCCTCGTTTTCCTGCGGCAAGATTGAACAGGTCGAATAGACGAGCGTGCCGCCCGGTTTGAGGGCTCCCATGGCGCGGTCCAGAAGCGCGCGCTGCGAGCGGGCGCACTTGCTCAGCAGCTGCTCGGTCAGGCCGCGCAGGCTTTTCTCGTTGCCGCTGATGACGGTGCCCGTGCCGGTGCAGGGAGCGTCGAGCAGGATGCGGTCAAAGCGGAAGAACTCGTCGAGCTCGCGTGCGTCGATGCGCATGACGGGCACGTTTTTGGCACCCTGGCGATGGAGGTTTGACTCGAGCTTTTCGGCGCGGGGAATGCTCATCTCGCAGGCTGTGAGGTGCGCCTGGCCCTGGGTGAGGGCGGCGATCTGCGTCGTCTTGCCGCCAGGGGCTGCGCACATGTCCAGGATGTCCTCGCCTGCCTGGGCGCCCAACACCAAAGGCGGCATCATGGACGACAGGCTCTGTAGGTAGATCTTGCCGTCGCGGTAGATGTCGAGGTCCCATAGGTCGGAAACCTGGGCCTCGGGCAGGATAAAGGCGTCCGGATACCAGGTAACGGTTTGGTGCGCGATGCCGGCGGCATCGAGCGCCGCAACGATGTCCTCGGCGGTTGCCTTGAGCGTGTTGGCGCGCAGCGTGACCGGGCGTGTGGCCGCGGCGCCGAAGCCCTCGATCATGAGCTCGGCATCGGTGGGGGCATAGGCGCCGGCGACCGTGTCGACCATAAAGCGCGGCAGGTCGGCGGCGGAGTGTTGGGCGGCAAGCTGGTCGGAAAGCTCGGTGGCGGCAAATTGCCTGAGCTTGAGCTCGGGCTTGACCTGCTTTTTCTGCTTACGACGACGCGGCTTGGACATCCGTCTTTCCTTCCCATTCCATTACATGTCGAGTGTTGTTTTAGTACTGGCTCTCGTGCTTGCTGAAGAAGTCGAAGCGCGGGGGCAGCGGCTTCACGCGGTGGTCTCCGGGCTTCTCGCCCAGGCTCTCTACGAACTCGTCCGTGGAGGCAAAGATGTTATCCCAGCTAAAGAAAGCGACCGGATCGACGTCGAAGTACTCGCAGATGAGCTCGCAGCCGGCCGGCACAATACCGTGCATCAGGACGGTCGCTACGCGCAGCTCGGTAAAGGCGTCGACGAGGGCCTGCGTCATGGCGGCGTCTGCCTCGTTACCCTCGAGCTTGTTGGCGGCCTTGGAGGCGTCGCTCCAGCGCTTGTTGGCGGCGCGCAGGTAGTCGTCGCACACGGCAAGCGCGCGGTGCGTCTCGAACTTGTACATGGCCTGCTCAAAGGCAAGAGCTGCCTGCTCGGCAGCCTCGACCACGGCGGCAGAGGCGGCACCGGCGGGGATGCAGCCGTTGCGATAGGGGCTCTCGTCGCCTTCCTTGACAGCGACGCCGTAGAAGCAGCTGCGGGCCAGACGGTTGAATACGCCGGTCAAAAGGGCGCTCTCCTTAAGGGCCGGATCGATAACGCGCTTGTCGTCGCAGGCGCGCACCTCGTTGCCGTCCTTGTCCTTGCCGGTCACACGCGTGTCGTATGCCTTGGGGCTAAAGCTCACCGGCTTTTCGGACAGGCCGAGCGACAGCCAGTGCGCACGCATCTGCTCGCAGGTGTAGTGGTTGAGTAGGTCGTCTGCCGGCGGGGGAGGCGTCTGCGAGGACGAGCTGGCCTTTTTGCCCATGTAGAGCAGGTGGTAGCAGGCGCTGACGGTGCTCTGCGTGAGGTCCCAGCCCAAGGCCTCCCACATGGCGGTCTGCGCGATGCAGTAGAAGTAGATGTTGTCCTGACCGATGAACTGGTAAATCTGAGCGTCGTCCGAGCACCACCAGTCGCGCCAGTCGAGCGAGCTGTGCTGGTAGGTGGGTGCGGGTACCTGCGTGGAATCGGCGGCGGGCTCGCCCATGAGGGCGGCGTCCTGGGCGGCGACACCCTCGGTCACGCCGGCGGCCTTGGCATCGCGTGCGAGTACGGTGCGGGTGTAGCTGATGGGCGCCCACAGGCTTTCGGGCCAGCACCAGCAGGTGACGTCGGAAACGCCGTCGACCTCGGGCACCGGAACGCCCCAGTCGATGTTGCCGGTGATACGGAAGGGCACGAGCGCCTTGCCACTGCGGAAGCGCACGCCGCCGTTGGCGAGCACCGCGTGGGCGTCGTCGCGCTCCTTCCAGCTGGGGAAGGTGACGGTAAAGCTGCTCTTGTTGCCCTCGGGCTCCAGCACGGTGTGCTCGGGCAGCTGGTCCTCGACGGCGTCGAAGGCCTCGCGGAACTTGTTCTGGATGTAGAGCTGTGCCGGCAGCAGCCACTCCTCCATGGTCTTGGAGACCACGGAGCGAACCTGCGGGTTCTGGGCGAGCTTGGCGGTATAGGTTTTCATAAAGTCGAGGTAGGCCGGCAGGTCGAAGTAGAGGTTGTCGACCGGGCGCAGCTCGGGCACCTCGCCGGTGAGCTGGCTCTTGGGCGCGATGAGCTCCTCGGGCTCAAACTGGTGGCCCAGGTCGCACTCGTCGGCATAGGCCTTCTCGGACTTGCAGCCCTGGATGGGGCAGCGGCCGATCACCTGACGGCCGTTGAGGAACGTGCCGGCCTTGGCATCGTAGAACTGCAGCGTGGAGCGCTTGGAGATGGTGCCCTGCTCGTGCAGGCGCTTGATAATCTCGGCGGTCACCTCGTTGTGAATCTGCGCAGCCGGCTCAAGGCCCGAGCCGCCGTAGATGTCGCAGCTGATGTTGTAGTTGTTGAGGGTCGCTGCTTGGCGGGAGTGATTGGACTCGACGTACTCGTTAATGGACTTGTCGTAGCCCTCGTTCTCCTTGAGCTTGCGGTAGCTCTCCATGATGGGCGAGCCGTAGCAGTCGGTGCCCGAGGTGAAGATGACGTTCTCGCGGCCCAGACGGTCGCGCAGGAAGCGGGCGAAGAAGTCGGCCGGGACAAAGACGCCGCCGACGTGGCCAAAGTGAAGGCCCTTGTTGCCGTAGGGCTCGCCGGCGGTAACGATGGCGCGGCGAGGCCAGCTGGGACGGTCGTTCATGGAGTATTTGGATGCCATGGGACTCCTTCGCATATGGTGAGAGCGCAGCCGGGCGTGGGGCTCGGCGGCGCGGTGGTCAATTCGTGCATATCGTTCGACATTATCGCACATGCGGACGGGTACGTGGCAGGGGCGCTATCCTAAGATGCTATGAATGAGATTTCCAACATACATGCGTTTGAAGACGAGGATTTTCTGCACGCCTGCTTTGTGTGGGGGATGGTCGTGCTTGGCGCATTTGCCGTGTGTCTGGTGCCGGTGTTTATGCTTATGGGCGGGCCTGCGGACTTGGATGCGGCTGACGCGGGCGGTTGGACGGCGGTCGTGGGCTGGATAGTCGGCTTGGCTGCGATCTCAATGGCGTCGTTCGCCGTGCACGAGCTGGTGCACGGTGTGTTTTTTAAGCTGCTGGCGCCTGCGGGCGCGAAGGTGACCTTTGGGGCGAATCGCGAGACAGCGATGATCTATGCCTGCGCCGAAGGCGTTGTGTATTCTCGCCGG
>URTD01000065.1 GCA_900550735.1 uncultured Collinsella sp. | reverse complement strand
GCCCCTTGGCTACCACGAGATGGGCCGCATCGGCATTGTGGGGGAGATGCCCGCCCCCACCGGCAAGGGCACCATTGTGGTGGCCACCGGCGGCACCAGCGACATGCCCGTGGCCGAGGAGGCCGCCCGCCTGGCAAAGCTCGCTCAGGCCAACGGCATCGATGGCATCGTGTGCTCGCCGATGGAGGCTCACGACATGCGTGAGCTGCTGGGTCCTGATGCCCTGATCGTGACTCCGGGCGTGCGTCCCGGTGTCCGCTTTGCTGACGGAGATGTGGGCGACCAGAAGCGGGTCACCACGCCGGCCAAGGCCAAGGAGCTTGGCTCCGACTACATCGTGGTGGGCCGTCCCATCACCGGTGCCGACGATCCGGTTGCCGCCTTTGACGCTATCGTCGCTGAGCTGGTCGAAAACGTCGCGTAAAAGATTCCCCTAAGTCACCACTTTTGGGTCTCATTAGCACAAAATAGCCCCTGTGCCTGCGTAAACTTTCCAATCCTTTGTGTGGAATCGCAGGTCAGGGGCTTAACTTTGGGCGCAGTATATTGCACTTTTTGCGGGTATCGTCTAACCTATGGAGCCGCGATTGGGCATTTTGTACGTTCTACGTGCTAAAATGCCAATTATTGAATCAGATATAACCCAACTATTTGGAGGTACGAATGGCACTCCCTCAGCTTACCGATGAGCAGCGCAAGCAGGCTCTTGAGAAGGCTGCTGCCGCACGTCACGCCCGCGCTGAGCTTCGCGAGCAGATCAAGAAGGGCGAGAAGTCCCTCGAGTCCGTGCTCAACTCCGATGACCCCATCGCTTCCCGCATGAAGGTTTCCACTCTCATCGAGTCTCTCCCTGGTTATGGCAAGGCCAAGGCCGCCAAGATCATGGAGGAGCTCGGTATCTCCGCTACCCGTCGCGTCCAGGGCCTCGGCGTCCGTCAGCGCGAGCAGCTCCTCGAGCAGCTGACCAAATAAGTGAGCGCTCAGGATTCCAAGCTCTTTGTGATTTCTGGACCGTCAGGCGCAGGCAAGGGTACGCTCGTCACTCGTGTGCGCGAGCGCCGCTCGAACCTGGGCCTGACGGTTTCGGCTACCACGCGAGCACCACGCAAAGGTGAGGTCGACGGCGTCAACTACTTTTTTCTGACGCGCGAGGAGTTCGACCGCCGCGTGGCAAACGGCGAGTTTGTTGAGTGGGCCGAGGTCCACGGTAACTGCTACGGGACGTTGGTGAGCGAGGTCACATCCAAGCTCGCCTCGGGCGCGTCTCTGATTTTGGAGATCGATGTCCAGGGCGCCCTGCAGGTGAAGGAGCGTTTCCCCGAGGCCGTGCTGATCTTTATCAAGCCGCCTTCGCTTGAGGTGCTCCGCGAGCGTCTAGTCGGTCGCGGTACCGAGACGCCCGAGACGATTGAGCTGCGTATGGCAAACGCCGCCGATGAGCTTGCCCTTGCCGACCGCTACGACGACGTCGTGGTTAATGACGATCTCGACCGCGCGACCGATGAGCTCGTTCGCGTTCTCGATATGCATGAAAGGATCTGAGGTCCGTGTCCGTTGTAAAGCCTTGCATTGACGATCTTCTGGAGAAGACCGATCACAACCGCTTCCTGCTCGCTTCGCTTGCCTCCAAGCGCGCCTGCGACATCAATAGCATGCTGCGTGGCCAGCACAACCGCGTGCTTGCCGTCCAGGATGTCGATGACATCACCATCGGGCTTTCCGGTGCCGATACCATCTCGATGGCTATGGATGAGATTGTCGACGGCGACATCTCTTACGACGAGGCCCGTTACGAGAAGGCGCTCGGCCACAAGGTTGCTGAAGCCTAAATGGCGGCTCGCGTCTGCCTGGTCCACTATCACGAGGTTGGACTGAAGGGTAAGAACCGCGCACATTTTGAGCATATCCTCATGGATAACATCAAGGCGGCCTTGGCCGCCTTTTCCGTGAATGCCGTGTCTCGAATTTCCGGTTATATCCTCGTGACCTTTAACGAGCATCAGGCCGACGAGGCGGCGCGTGTCATTCGCACCGTTCCCGGCGTTGCTCGTGTGTCTTTGGCGTATCACACCAATCGCGACCCTCAGGAGTACTGTGCTGCCGCCGTGAAGGCGCTGCGTGAGTTTGGTTCCTTCGATTCGTTTAAGGTGCACGCCAAGCGCTCCAATACCGACTATGAGCTCACCTCGATTGACATCAATCGTCAGGTGGGCGAGGTGTTGTGCGAGGCGTTTCCTGATAAAAAGGTTCAGATGCACGATCCTGACGCTATGGTGAACGTACTGGTGGTCCAGGGTAGCGTCTACGTGTATGCGCGCTCCGAGCGCGGCGTGGGCGGTCTGCCGGTGGGTTCTGCTGGCAAGGTCGTGACGCTGCTGTCGTCGGGTATCGATTCTCCGGTGGCGACCTGGATGCTCGCGCGTCGCGGCGCGGTGTGCGTGCCGGTACATTTCTCTGGTCGTCCGCAGACGCCCGATACGAGCGAGTATTTGGTGCAGGACATCATCCGTGCGCTGGAGCCGGGTGTCCAGATCGGCCGCCTGTACGTGGTGCCGTTTGGCGACTGCCAGCGTGAGATTTCGGTCACCTGTCCCAGCAACCTGCGCGTGATCATGTATCGCCGCATTATGTATTCGGTTGCCGAGCGCATTGCACACATCGAGGGCGCCAAGGCCATCGTGACGGGCGAATCGCTTGGACAGGTTGCCTCCCAAACGCTTGAGAATATCATGGCCGTTAACGAGGCCGTGAAGATCCCCGTGTTCCGTCCGCTCATCGGTTCGGACAAGCAGGAGATCATCGCGCGCGCCGAGGAGATTGGTACGTTCGATATCTCGACTGAGGCCGCTCCCGACTGCTGCACGCTGTTTATGCCGCGTCGTCCCGAGACGCACGCTAAACTCGATGCCGTGCATGAGGCCTGGGAGTTGTTCGATCACGAGGAGATGATCGAGCGCCTACTCAAGCAGACCGAGTACATCGACTTCGAAAGCAACACGTATAAGGCCCCTAAGACCTTAAAGCGCAAACATTCGGAGCTTGCTCCGCGTGAGATTTACCAAGATCACGAGTAAATTTGTGCATAGACCGACGATGCGCTTGCATCGTCGGTCTTTTGCTATCTGGGCATTTTGCGGCTAAGTGTTCATTTGCTGACGTGTGCCTGAATAAATGGACAGATTTGTGCAAGGTTTTGGTCAGCTTTTGGTTTGACCGCGAAAACCGGTTTTGAAGCATGGCTGTTGCAGGGCTCTTTTCCTGACACGATGTTGTTGGGAGGTTTTGCTATGGCGCAGCGCGAACAACACGAACGGGTCAAAAAGATGGACCGCTGGGCGGGCAAGCTGCTCGGTCATAAGGCTGTGGTGGTGGCGATGCTGGGCGTCATTGCGATGGCGAGCGGCTTGGCGATGGCGAACCTTGGCGGCGGTGCCGGCGGTGTGTCGTTTGAGCGCACTGATGGTACGGGCTCGTTAGTGGAGCCGGGATCCGGCGATGCTTCGAGCGGAAAGACATCCGAAGGCTCTTCGACTAAGGCTTCTGCCGCGGCAGAGGTCTATGTCGATGTCGATGGCGCCGTTGTGTCGCCCGGTGTATATCGTCTCCAGGACGGCGCGCGGGTGGCTCAGGCGATAGATGCCGCCGGCGGGCTGGCGCCCGAGGCAGACGTTACGGGGCTCAATCGGGCATCTAAGGTCGTCGATGGGCAGAAGATTCACGTTCCAACGGTGGGGGAGCAGCAGGCGTCCATTGCGGAAGCCGGTGTTGATGGTGGGGCTTCCGCATCATTGGGCGTGAGTGGCGCAACGGGCCTAGTCAACATCAATACGGCAAGCGCGGCAGAGCTGCAGACGCTCTCGGGCATCGGCCCCTCCATGGCCCAGTCGATTATCGATGAGCGTACAAAGAACGGTGCTTTTGCCTCGGTTGACGATCTGATGCGTGTGTCGGGAATCGGCGAGAAGAAGCTTGCCAAAATTAAAGATTGCATCTGCGTATGAGTGCGACAGAGCGCGAGCATGTGATGCCTCCGCGGCCCTTGATGCCGTGGACGATGGCCCTGTGTGCCGGCGTGTGCATGAGCTGCGCCTTGGTGCTCAACGTGGCCGCTGATGCGCTGCTGAGGGAGCAGGCGCCGGCGGTCGGGCTGCTATGGGCCATTCCCGTTGCGGCGGCGGTATTCGTTGTGCTGGCTCAATTTTGTGCACCGCTTGCTCCTTGGAAGCGGTGGCTGTATGCCGCGTCCGTTGGTCTCGTGGCGGGAGCGGTCGTCTCGGCGTGGTGGGCTGCGGGCACGCTCAACGCCTCGAAGGCGCTCGACGGTCGAGCGGCAAGCGGCCTCGAGTTTGTCGTGCAGGGCGATCCATCCATAAACGACGACGTGTATTCCTATACCTGCGAGGCACGTGCGGACGGTAAGAACTTGGCAACGGTTCGCCTATCGTGCGACCTCGAGCTCAAGGTCGGGGCGCACGCGCGTGTTATCGGTCGCGTTTCACGTTTTGAGAACGATGCATATGGAAGATCGCGCGTGCTCCGAGGCGAGGTGCGCAAGGTTCAAGCCGTTCGGATTGTGTCGGTCGATGAGGGCTTTCCGGGGCCGCTGCTTCGACTGCGAAATGGGCTGCTTGCGTCCATCGCGCCTGCGACCGACCCGGCGCGTGCGCTCATAGCCGGTGTCGTCTGTGGTCGTTCGGCCGAGCTGCGCGCCCAACCGGCGGGCGACTGGTTTTCGGTGACGGGAACGGCGCATCTTATCGCCGTCTCGGGCAGCCATTTGGCTATCGTGGGGTTTGTAATCGAGGGTGTATTGCAAAAGACTCGGTGTTCGCGTGGTCTTCAGCGGGCGATATTGGCGATAACGCTTGTGGGCTACGCTGCCTTTACGGGCGCGTCTCCCTCGGCCGTGCGCGCATGCTGCATGGTGTTCGCGACGCTTGTCGTAAACGGCGCGGGGCGTCGCCGGCACGGCGCATCGGCTCTCTTCGTAACCATGTCCATCTTTGTGCTACTGCGGCCGAAGGTGCTGTTCGAGATGGGCTTTCAGCTTTCATGTGCCAGCGTTTTAGCCATTCTGTGCTTTTGCCCCTATGCGACCTACGCTTTGGGTGAGCTGGGCGTGCCATCGGGCGTCGCCAGCATGCTTTCCGTCACGCTGTGCTCGCAACTGGCGACTCTTCCCATTACCATTCCCGCCTTCGGTACGTTCTCGCTCATTGCTCCGCTGGCAAATGCAGTCATCGGTCCGGTGGTGAGCGTACTGCTTGCTGTGTCGATCGTGCTTGTTCCCTTTTCGCTCGTGGCGCCGTTGCGGACTTGGGCGCTCGTTGTGCCCATGATTGCCGCCCGTTGCGCGCTGTTCTTTGAGCAGCTCTTTGCTGCCGTTCCGGGCGCATCCGTGAGTGTGTCGCCCGATAGCGTGTGGATTTACCTGGTGCCGTGTTTGCTGGCGGTTCTGCTGGTCTGGTGGCCGCGTCCCCGTGCACGTCCTATGGCGGTGGGGCTTGCATGCCTGGTGCTCTTGGCTGCTATCCCGTATGTCTACTGGGATCGATTCGCTCCGCCTTCGGTGACGGTGCTCGATGTGGGCCAAGCCGATGCGATTCTTATCCGCCAGGGCGGCGTAGTAGCGCTCGTCGACTGCGGGCTCGACGAGCGCGTGGTAGCGGCGTTGGTTCGCAATAACGTGCACCATATCGATGCCGTCTTTGTGACGCATTGGGATGAGGACCACTGGGGTGGTCTGCCTGCCATGCTCGAACAGTTTTCGGTCGGAACGATTGCTGTGGCGGCGGATGCGCTTGAGGATGCTCCTGCTGAGGTATTGAACCGACCTGGCGTTGAGTATCGGCAGGTGCGCCGTGGGGATACGGTCGACATCGGCTCATTTTGCGGCCGCGTGATGTGGCCATTCAAGTCCGTGGATGGCGAGGGAAATGAGGACTCGCTTGTCCTGCTGCTCTCTTATGTTCAGGAAGGCAAGGGCCTGCGTATGCTCCTCACCGGTGATGCCGAGCTCGATCAAGAACGGGAATTCGTGCAGGAGGTGGGGGATATCGATGTACTTAAACTTGGGCATCACGGCTCTAAGGTTTCAGTCGATGGTGAGTTGCTGGACGTCCTGAAGCCCGAGCTTTCCCTTGCGAGTGCGGGCGAGGGGAATCGATACGGCCATCCGTCCGATGCCTGCATCGATGCCGTTAAGGAAACGGGTGGTGTGTTCGCGTGCACTATCGAACACGGCGACATTACCGTCACGCCGACTGCGAATGGCTTTGCGATGCGATGCCAGCGACCGTGATGACATCGTTGGCGCGCGGCTGGCCCCTGGGCTAAAATGGCACGGTACGAATTCGAGAGCCTGCGGGAGGGGAGCGCAATGTCCGAAACCGGTCTGCTGCCGGCATATCTGATCGTCGGTACCGACGGCGTCAAGCGCGATCACGCCGTCTCGCGTATGAAGGCGCGTCTGGAAAAGTCGGGTATGGTCGAGTTCAATCTCGACGAGCGCGACATGACCAAGGACCCCGATATCGAGTCCATTATCGGCTCGCTTAACACCTTTCCGATGGGCAGCGAGTTTCGCTTGGTAATCCTTGATGGCTGCTCAAAGCTCGCTAAGGCGGTCTCAGAGCCGCTCGTCGAGTACCTCGCAAGTCCCAGCCCCACAACGGTCTGCCTCATCATCGCCGACTCGCTTGCCAAGAACACGCGCCTGTACAAGGCGATCGCCAAGATCGACAAGAAGGCCGTGATCGATTGCTCCGGCACCAAGCGCTGGGAGCTACCGCGCCGCGTGCAGCAGATGGCGACGCAGCACGGCAAGTCGATCTCGACGGCGGCCGCCGAGGAGCTCGTCTCGCGTTCGGGTGAAAACACCCGCATGCTCGATAACGACTTGGCCAAGCTTGCCCAGATGGTCGAGGCGCCCCAGATTGAGCTTGCCGACGTTGAGCGCTGGATTGTACGTACGGCCGAGGTTCAACCCTGGGATTTTCTCAATGCGGTCTCGGCCCGTGACATGCGACGCTCGCTCGAGCTCTTCAATCTACTGCCCGCCAAGAGCTACGTGTGGACTTACACATTGCTGTGCGGCCGCATCCGCGAGCTAATCGTCGCCAAGGCGCTCGATGCGCGCGGACAGGGTCGTGAGCTGGCCGCAACGCTCAAGCTCCAGTCCTGGCAGGTCAAAAATCATCTGACCTGGGCACGCCGCTTTTCGATGGCGGAGCTCGTCGCTGCGCTCGAGGGCGCGGTCGATGTGGAGCTCGCGCTCAAGGGTTCGGCCGATTCTCAGACCGCGCTTTTGCTCTGGATTACGAACATCTTGAGAAAATCGTGATGATACCTGCCTATTTGACAAATTCGTTCTATCCCTTTGAGGGGGAGCGTGCTATAGTAGGCGCTTGCATGACCTCACCGTGTCTCAGAGGTGTCATACATTTTTTGCAAGGAACTCGAAAGGAACTCCAGAAGTGGCAAACATCAAGTCTCAGAAGAAGCGTATCCGCACCAATGAGGCAGCTCGCATGCGTAACAAGGCTGTCAAGTCCGAGCTCAAGACGCTGACCAAGCACGTCCAGTCCGCCGTCGCCGAGGGCGACGCCGAGAAGGCCCAGGCTGCCCTCAAGACCGTCACCAAGCGTCTCGACATGGCTGCCGCCAAGCATGTTATCCACAAGAACCAGGCTTCCAACCGCAAGTCCGGTCTTGCCAAGCTCGTGAACAGCATCAACGCCTAAGTTGTAAATTTCACACCACACAGATTACGCGCATAAATGGAGCCTGTTTTATGGAACAGGCTCCATTTTTTGTACCGCTCGGGTAAGATAGTCCGCATGAATACTTCAATTGACATTTCCCACATCCGCAACTTCTCAATCGTTGCGCACATCGACCATGGCAAGTCCACGATCAGCGATCGCATCCTCGAGCTCACCCATACCGTCGACGAACGCGACATGGAGTCGCAGCTGCTCGACACCATGGATATCGAGCGCGAGCGCGGCATCACGATCAAGTCCAATGCCGTTCGCGTGTCCTATGACGCCGACGATGGCGAGACGTATCAGTTCAATCTGATCGATACGCCGGGCCACGTGGACTTTACCTATGAGGTCTCGCGCTCGCTGGCAGCCTGTGAGGGCGCGGTGCTCGTCGTCGACGCCACGCAGGGCGTCGAGGCGCAGACCGTCTCTAACGCGACGCTCGCCATGAACGCCAATCTGGACATTGTGCCGGCCATCAACAAGATCGACCTGCCCTCGGCCCATCCCGATGAGGTTAAGACCGAGATCGAGGATGACCTGGCGATTCCTGCCGATGATGCCGTGTGTGTCTCGGGCAAGACCGGCGAGGGCATCCACGATCTGCTAGAGTCCATTGTCTTTTTGATCTCTCCGCCCAAGGGCGATGCGAACGCGCCGCTCAAGGCACTCATCCTGGATTCGTACTTCGACGAGTATCGTGGCGTCGTCGCCACGGTTCGCATCTTTGACGGCTCCATCAAAAAGGGCGATACCCTGCGCATGATGCAGGCAAAGGGCGACTTTTTGGTCGATGGCGTGGGCGTCAAGCGTCCCGCCGAGACCCCGGTCGACGCGCTGACGGTCGGCGAGGTCGGATACGTGGTCACGGGCCTGAAGGACCCCGAGGCCGTTCGCGTGGGCGATACCCTCACGTGGGCGTCGAATCCCTGCCCCGAGCCGCTTCCCGGCTACCGCGAGGCCAAGCCCATGGTCTATACGGGCCTGTTCCCGATCGATAACAAGGACTACGAGAACCTGCGTGACGCGCTCGATAAGCTGCACGTCAACGACCCGTCGTTGGTGTGGGAGCCCGAGACCTCGGTGGCGCTCGGTTTTGGTTTCCGCGTGGGCTTCTTGGGCTTGCTGCATATGGAGGTCGTCAAGGAGCGCCTGGAGCGCGAGTTCAATCTGGACCTCATTGCCACGAGCCCCTCGGTGGACTATCACGTCTACAAGACTGACGGCGAGATGATTGATGTTCGCAGCCCGCAGGATCTGCCCGAGGCTACGCGCATCGAGCGCATTGAGGAGCCTTACCTCAAGGCCAAGATTATCTGCCCGCCCGAGTATACGGGTGCCGTCATGCAGCTCGCTATCGAGCATCGCGGCGTTACGACCGACATGATCCACCTGACGAGCAAATCGGTCGAGATGCGCTTTGACATGCCGCTCGCCGAGCTCATCTTGGACTTCTTCGATCAGCTCAAGAGCCGCACCAAGGGCTATGCCTCGCTCGACTACGAGTTCAACGAGTACCGTCCCTCCGAGCTCGTCAAGCTCGATATCCTACTTTCGGGCGACGAGGTGGACGCGCTTTCGTTTATCGTGCACAAGGACAAGGCCTATGGCCTGGCCCGCGGTCTATGCGACAAGCTCAAGGAAATCATTCCGCGCCAGCTGTTCGAGGTGCCTATTCAGGGTGCCATCGGCAACAAGATTATCGCCCGCTCCACCGTCAAGGCGCGCCGCAAGGACGTTTTGGCCAAGTGCTATGGCGGCGATATTACC
>URTD01000064.1 GCA_900550735.1 uncultured Collinsella sp. | reverse complement strand
GGGTCACGCTGACTATATCAAGAACATGATCACCGGTGCTGCTCAGATGGACGGCGCTATCCTGGTCATCGCTGCTACCGACGGCCCCATGGCTCAGACCCGCGAGCACATCCTGCTCGCCCGTCAGGTCGGCGTTCCCTACATCGTCGTCTTCCTGAACAAGTGCGACATGGTCGACGATGACGAGCTCATCGACCTCGTCGAGATGGAGACCCGTGAGCTCCTCTCCGAGTACGATTTCCCCGGCGACGACATCCCCGTCATCCGTGGCTCCGCTCTGGGCGCTCTCGAGGGCGACGCCAAGTGGATGGACGCCATTCGCGAGCTCATGAAGGCCGTCGACGAGTACATCCCGACGCCTGCTCGTAACAACGACCTCCCGTTCCTGATGGCCGTTGAGGACGTTATGACCATCTCCGGCCGTGGTACCGTTGCTACCGGCCGTGTCGAGCGCGGTGAGCTCAAGCTCAACGAGCCCGTCGAGATCGTCGGCATCAAGGATACCCAGAACACCGTTGTTACCGGTATCGAGATGTTCCGTAAGTCCATGGACTTCTGCGAGGCTGGCGACAACGTCGGTCTGCTGCTCCGCGGCATCAAGCGTGAGGACATCGAGCGCGGCCAGGTTCTCTGCAAGCCCGGTTCGGTTACCCCGCACACCAAGTTCACCGGCGAGATCTACGTTCTGACCAAGGAGGAGGGCGGCCGTCACACCCCGTTCTTCGATGGTTATCGTCCTCAGTTCTACTTCCGTACCACCGACGTTACCGGTACGGTCAAGCTCCCCGAGGGCACCGAGATGGCTATGCCTGGTGACCACATCACCATCGAGGGCGACCTCATCCACCCGATCGCCATGGAGGAGGGCCTGCGCTTCGCTATCCGCGAGGGTGGCCACACCGTCGGTTCGGGCATCGTCTCCACGATCATTGAGTAAATTAGCTCTTTGATATAGCTGACTTAGAGAACCCGGCACTTATATGGGTGCCGGGTTCTTTTCTGCAATGGATATTGAGCCGTTGCTGGTGTCGAGAGGATCGACAATGGTCCTGGGCGCACCGTCGATTAGCTCTCGTTGGCTTCATTGATGTGTTCCAAATATGAATGGATCCACCGAGAACCAATTGATTCGAGGTTTTCATTGACAGCACTTATATAGAGCTGATAAAGTACCAACTCGTGCCCGTACGGGGCGGAAATGAAAGGTTCAGGATACATGCGTACTCTAGTTACTCTTGCGTGCACTGAGTGCAAGCGCCGCAACTATACGACCACCAAGAACAAGTCGACCATGCCTGATCGTATGGAGATCAAGAAGTATTGCCCCTGGTGCCGTCACCACACGCTGCACAAAGAGACTCGCTAGTCTCTAGTCACATACGCCAGTAGTTCAATTGGTAGAGCATCGGTCTCCAAAACCGAGTGTTGAGGGTTCGAGTCCTTCCTGGCGTGCCAGTCATTATTCCGTAAGCTCCCAATTGGGGGCTTACGGTTTACTCATGTATAAGCGCATTGCGCGGAGGTAACCCAAATGGCCAACAAGAAGAACAAGAAGAAGGCTCAGCAGCAGGCGCCTGCCAACAACGCTGCCGCCAACTCCAAGGTTGAGGCCAAGAAGGCCGTTGCCAAGAAGAACGAGAAGGCTGCGAAGTCCAAGAAGAACGAGAAGCCTGGTTTCTTCGCCCGCACCAAGAAGTATTTCGCCTCGGTCAAGTCCGAGATGAAGCGTGTCACGTGGCCCGATAAGAAGGAACTCGTGAACTACTCGGTCGTCGTTTGCGCTTCTCTGATCGTCGTCGGCGTCGTCATCGCTCTGCTCGATGCTGGCTTTGGCGAGGCTCTTGCTCTGTTCTCTGGATTGAGGGGCTAAACCATGTCTAAGCGTTGGTACGTCGTTCACACTTACTCTGGATACGAGAACCGCGTTAAGTCCGATCTCGAGCATCGCATCGAGACTATGGGCATGCAGGACCGTATCTTTGATATCGAGATTCCTATGGAGCGCGTCACCGAGATTAAAGAGGGTGGCAAGCGCGAGACCAAGGATTCCAAGATCTTCCCGGGTTATGTCCTGGTCCGCATGGAGATGGATGACGATGCTTGGACGTGTGTTCGTAACACGCCTGGCGTCACCGGTTTCCTAGGCGGCAACGGCAAGCCCGCTCCGCTTTCCCGCGACGAGTACAACAAGATGACTCGTCGTCCCGGTAAGGGCGATTCGCCCAAGCGCACCTCGGTTGATATTGAGGTCGGTACGTCCGTCCGCGTCACCGATGGCCCGCTTACCGACTTTGATGGCAAGGTCTCCGAGGTTAACACCGAGGCTGGCAAGCTCAAGGTCACGCTGATGATCTTTGGCCGCGAGACGCCGGTCGAGCTCGACTTTAACCAGGTCGCTGTCATCGCTTAAGTTTTCGTCCGTTCGCGCGAGCGTGCTTCTTCTGTGACTGCTCATCTCAGGAGTGCTTCTAACACGTGCGTGCTTACGATATAGCAAGTACTTCACACTCGTGATTCGAAAGGAATGACCATGGCTGAGAAGAAGGTTGCCAACGTCATTAAGCTCCAGATTCCTGCTGGTGCAGCAAACCCCGCTCCTCCCGTCGGCCCCGCCCTGGGCGCTGCTGGCGTGAACATCATGCAGTTCTGCCAGGCCTTTAACGCCGAGACGCAGGACAAGAAGGGTGACATCATCCCCGTTGAGATCTCTGTCTACGAGGACAAGTCCTTCTCCTTCATCACCAAGACCCCGCCGGCGGCTCACCTTATCAAGAAGGAGCTGAACCTCAAGTCTGGTTCCGCTAAGCCCCAGGCTGACAAGGTTGGTCAGCTCTCCCAGGAGCAGCTCACCAAGATCGCCGAGATCAAGATGCCGGACCTCAATGCCAACGACATTGACGCCGCCAAGAAGATCATCGCCGGTACCGCCCGTTCCATGGGCGTCACCATCGCTGAGTAGCGATTTCTTATGGTAACGGCGGGTGCTCCGACCGGGGCGCCCGTTAAATGTGTGCAATAGGGCACACGATACGATGTGGGAGGGCTCACGCCCGTTTAACCACAGGAGGTAATGCACATGGCTAAGCATGGTAAGAGCTATAACGCCGCTGCCGAGAAGATCGACCGCGCCACGCTCTACACCCCCCTTCAGGCTGCCAAGCTCATCAAGGAGCTCGACACTGCAAAGTTCGACGAGACCGTCGAGGCTCACTTCCGTCTGGGCATCGATACTCGTAAGGCTGACCAGAACATCCGTGGTTCCATCTCCCTGCCCCACGGCACCGGAAAGACCGTTCGTGTTGCCGTCTTCGCCGAGGGCGAGAAGGCCCGTGAGGCTGAGGCTGCCGGCGCCGACATCATCGGTTCCGACGAGCTCGTCGCCCAGATTCAGAAGGGCGAGATCAACTTCGACGCCGCTATCGCTACGCCGAACATGATGGCCAAGGTTGGCCGCATCGGTAAGATCCTTGGTCCCCGTGGCCTCATGCCGAACCCCAAGCTCGGCACCGTGACCATGGACGTCGCCAAGATGGTCTCCGAGCTCAAGGCTGGCCGCGTTGAGTACCGCGCCGACCGCTACGGCATCTGCCACGTGCCCCTGGGCAAGAAGTCCTTCTCTGAGCAGCAGCTCGTCGAGAACTACGCTGCCCTGTACACCGAGATTCTGCGCGTCAAGCCCTCTTCTGCTAAGGGCAAGTACGTCAAGTCCATCTCCGTGTCTTCCACCATGGGCCCTGGCGTCAAGGTCGATCCCGCTGTCCAGCGTGACTTCCTGGCTGAGTAACTGCTAGTTACTGCCTGAGTACAGCAAGCATTGCTAAAGAAACCCGGTTCTGCCTTGTGCAGGACCGGGTTTCTTGCTATCGCGTCAAAAGCACCATAAAGGGGACAGTGTCCCCTTTATGGTGGTTACCAGGGTGTTCTGGCTGTTGAAGACTCGATGGCTTCGTGGCGTTTGAGCTCGCGGCGCATGGTTTGTGAGTTGAGCCAAGCTGCTTGCCAGCCGCGGATGGGGTAGTGCGTCTGGTCGAGCTCAAACTGCGTATAGCCGCAGGCGTTGATGATCGTCGTTCCACACACATGCTGACGCTCGCGCTGAAAATCGCAACCGTAGCTTTGGTGCACATGCCCGTGCACCATGTAGTCGGGATTCCAGGATTCGAGTGCTGTGTTAAAACACTCGAATCCTCGATGCGGCAGATCGTCCAGATCACCCATACCGGCGGCGGGTGCATGGGTAAGCAGAATGTCGCACCCGCCGACCATCCTAACCTTACGCGACAGCTTACGCATGCGCTTGGACATCTCGCGTTCGGTGTACATGTTGGCGCCGTCGCGATAACGCATGGACCCGCCAAGGCCCGCAATGCGAATCCCTCGGTACGTGTACACGCTGTCCTCTACGCAGATACATCCACCCGGTGCATGACGTGCGTAGCGGTCATCGTGATTGCCGCGCACGTAGATGAGCGGTTTGTTGATGACCGTAACCAAAAACTCAAGATAGTCCGGGTCCAGATCGCCGGCGGACAAAATCAGGTCGACTCCCTCAAAGCGTTCCTTGCGAAAGCACTCCCAAAGGCATCGTTCTTCGGTATCGGCTATGGCAAGGATTTTCATAGGGCAGGGACTTTCGGCTCATCGTCGAGTTGCGGAATGGTGCCCACCACGTTGTCGGCCAGCCAGTCCATCTCAACGATTTGCGTGCTCGGCAGTGGGGGAAAGCCCTCGATCTGCACCACGCCGTCTTGGCTGTGGAGTTCGCCGCCAAATGGATTGATGGAGCCCTCGACGATGCCATTGCGGAGGAGTTGAACAAGCTTGCGCGTCTGATAGGGCAGGCCCGGAGCGTAGCGAATGTCGATAACGCCCGAGCTCATGCCGTACCAGTAGTTGACGGCGCGAACCTGGCTGGCGTCACTGGTCTCATCCCAGGTGCCATGCAGTAGACTTCGCACGATAAGCTCGTAGTATCGGCCCCAGTTCCATACCGGCATGGCAATGCCGGTAACCTTGCCATCGACCAGGCGGTGAAGTCCGTAGGCCGTGGGGTCTTCGAGCGACTTTGACATGTCGGCGCCGGTCATGACGCTTACACCTTCGCGGCACATGGCCTCGGTAAGGCCTCCGGCGGGCACATCGCCCCAAGTCAGGATAATTTGCGCACGGGGGTCGAGCAGCGAGGCGCCAATCGCAAAGGCGTTGATCTCGCTGAGCGCGCCCGAGGCGAAGACCGACGCGTGGTAGCCGATGCGGTGGTTGTCCGCCATGCTGGCGGCAAGGGCGCCCAGGAGGAACTTGGCCTCGTACATCTTGCCAAAGTACGAACGGACACTTTGATGGGGAAGGCCGATAGAGCAGTTGAGGAACCGAACCTGGGGATACTCAACGGCAGCCCTGAGCGTGTATTCCATCAGGCGGTGCGAGGTCGAGAAGATGACGTTTGCTCCATGTTTGACAGCCGTTTCCACGGCGGCGTAGAACACGTCCGGATCGTGACAGTCCTCGAACGCCTCGGTGTGCACGATACCGTCAAAGTGCTCATCGAGATACTGACGCCCTTGGTCGTGCAGGCTGTCCCAGCTCGACGTCGCACAGGGGAACTCATGGATAAAGGCGATGCGCAGGGGGTTGGCCGCCGAATAGACGGTCTTGCCCATAAAGAAGTTGAGCACGCCGGAGGTGGACTTGGCGGGCGACTCTTCCTCATCGACGCTCGGTGCTTCGACAAGATCAACCTTGTCCTCGTCATTTTTGCCGGCGATGACCAGCTCGCGCCAGATCTTGCACAGGCGGTTTACGACGATATCCGTTGGCGTATCCAGCAGGCGGTCCTGGTTGTACACATTGAGGTACACGAGCATGGCGTCGGCAGGCGTAATGTCCAGGTGGTCGCCGCCTGCGCGAAGGTAGGCGCGCTTAAAGAGCAGGAAGGTGTGGCGCAGGTAGTCGACCTTTTTCTGCGGCCATTTTTCGATAAGGTTCTGACCGAGCATCTTGGCGAGCGTCTCGTAGCTTCCCTCACGCGAGAACTCGATCTCGTATAGGGGGCAGACGCGCCAAAACGCGCAGAACTCGCCGTACAGGCGGCTTTCGACGGAATCCCATGTGCCGGGGTAGAGACGGGTGACCTTGGCCGAAACCGTCGGGGCGTCCAGGAATTTGAGGACACTGACGCGTTTGTTGCCTTCCTGGACATAGAACCGATGCATGAACTCGGTGACGATGATGGGGTCGCGATAACCCTCGGTTACCTGGATGTCGTAGAGGTTGGACCACTTGCGGGCGAACTCGGTGCCAAACGGCAGCAGGGGCATAAAGTTGCATGAAAAGGCGGACTGACGGCCCTTGGTAACCGTACCGACGACCATTTCGAGCGGAATGTCTCTCAGGCCGACATTCTCTCGCTGGCCTAAGGGGAGCTGGGCAACCAAGCTATCGAGGTCCGTGAGGTACGGATACTCGCTTTGACTAATGGCGCGTCGACGTCCTTGCTCGCCGCGCTTGCGTGCTTGACGGTAGGCCTCTTCCATGATGTTGCTCCCTTAGTCGTTTAAACAACTATATGAACCATGGTACCACGAATGAAAACCACAACAAAGGTGCCTGTCCCCTTTGTGATGGTTTAGGCAATGATGGGGGCGATGGCGCGGATGCAGGCGTCGGCAGCGGTGAAAGTGGTGCTGTCGTCGCTGACGATAAAGATGATCTTGCCCTTAATGCCAAAGTCGCCGATCTCGCTAAAGAGCACATACGGCTCCTTGTCAAAGCCCGAGATGGGAAGCACGGCGGCCTTGGTGGCGCTGGTCAGCTCGTCTGCCAGCGCGTCGAGCGAGGCCCACTTGGACGTGTCCTTTACGGCAACGGGCACAGCCACGCGCCCAAAGGGCATCAAATGCACGAGCGTGTTCTTGGAGATGTTGGAGTTGGGGACGATGATGGTCTGCCCGCAGGCATCTTCGATGGTCGTGTGGCGCCAGGTGATGTCCTGGACCACGCCCGACACGCCGCCGACCTCGATATTGTCGCCGGGCTTGATGATGCCCATAAACGTAACCTGCATGCCGCCAATAAGGTTTGACAGCGTGTCCTGAAAGCCGAGCGAGATGGCGATGCCGCCGACGCCAAGAGCGGCGACGAGCGCGTTTGCGTTAATGCCAAAGCAGTTGTCGAGGATAAAGCTGCCGCCGATCATCCAGATGACGGCGCGTGCGATGTTGATGAAGATGCTCGATGCTGGAAGCGGGTTGTCGTCGCGATTGAGCAGGTGACGCAGGGTCTTGGATACGACCTTGGTGGCGACGGCGGTGCCTATCGCCAAGATGACGGCCCAGATGATGTTGTGGACCCACCGTTGCTCAAAGAAATGAAGAATCGGCTCAAACAATTCCATGTAGGGAAAACCTCCTTATGATCGTCCAACCATGATACCCACCAAGAAGCCCGTCCGATCAAATTCGGACGGGCTTCTGTGCTCGATATAAGGTTTACGCGGCGGGGCTGTAAGGCCCGGCGGTGTAGCTTAGCGTCGACGCTTCCAGATAATGCCGAGCATGATGACGATGATGCCGCCGATAAGGCACGCGCCAACTACTGCCAGCGTGCGGTCTCCCGTTGTGGCAAGCTTACCGGTCGTCTTCTTGGTGATGACCTTCGTGGCCGTCGTGTCCGTCTTAGGCGAGGGCTTAGGCGTCGGGGCCGGTGTGGGCGTGGGATCCACGGCAGCGGAGCCAAAGCTGATGGGGCCCGCGAGCGAGGCCATCTTGCTCTCCCAGCCGTTCTGCCCAATCAGCGCCCTCAGCGCCGCCTCGCACGTGCCCCACTCGGTGTACTTGGTGGCGTGTGCAAAGGTGGGAAAATCGGTCGTGTTGGTAATGATGTAGTTGTTGGTGGCGACGGTATAGGTCTTGGCGGGGTCGAGCGTGCTGCCGTCTTTGGTGAGGGTGGCACTCACAATGCGCTTGCCTTCGGGCTGCGTCCAATCAATCGTCACGTTGATGCCGCCAAAGGAGAGAACGCTGCCAGAGTCATCGCGCCACTTGTACTTGTCTTGCGCCTCCTGCTCGGTGTGACCGGCCGCCACATAAGCCTGCTGGAGCTCGTAGCTGTCGTTGCAATCGTCGCTAATTTGTAGCGAGTGCTCGAGCACTGCGAGGAAGTCCGCGCCGGTCATGGTCCAGGTCTCCACGGTGTTGCCGTAGGGCGAGATGGCGATGACGTTGCCGGCGGTCACGTTGCCCGCCGCGATGCCGCCGCGGATGCCGCCAGCGTTTTCGATAGCGAAGTCCGCGCCCGTCAGGGCAAGATAGGAGCCGCAAATCACGTGGCCGATGGTCTGGGCCTTGGTGGTGTCGCCCTCCTTGCTGGGGCGGAAATCGGTGGTGCGCACCATTTCCCAACCATGCGTGCCTGCGGCGTCCTCGCCGTAGAAATAGTTGGTGGTGGATGTGCCGAGCACCTTGTTCGATTCGTTTTCAAAGTCCTCGTCGAGCGGCTTGATCTTGTTGCGGACGGCTTCAAGGCGGCTTTGGTAGTCGGAGCCCTTGTCGGGGTCTGTCAAAAGGTCGTTGACGTTCTTGGCGGTGTAGAGCTTCTCGTCGCTGCCGTCTGCAGGGACCGTGACCGTGTCATCGTCGGTCGTCTCGGTGCCATTCGTGTCGTATTTGTACGGAATGGAAAGCAGCCCCACCTCGGCAAAGGCGCTGCCTGCCTCGACAACGTGGATCGTCTTGCCGTCGGCTCCCGTCACCTTCTCGTTAAGGTTGATGTGCTCGTGGCCTGCGATAAGGGCATCGACGCCACGGAGCCGCGTGGCAAAGGTCTTTGCGTCGAGCGTGTGCGCGATACACACAACAACATCGCAGCCCTCCTTGCGCAGCTGCTCTGCCTCGGCATTGATGGCGTTCGCGGCACTCGAGAAGCTGGTGCCCGCGACCAGGTCCGCGCGCAGCGAGGAACCTAGCGACTCATCCATGGCTCCGACGACGCCGACCTTGATTTTGTAGTCGAATGTGGAGTGATCCTCGCTATCCTCCCAGGTGCGATCGAGCGTCTTCGTGATGCTCGAGCTCCATACGCCGTTCGAGGACGTTGCATTCGCGCAGAGCATGGCGAAGGGCGTGCCGGTGGTGCTGTAGCCGGTCATGGTGCGGAGTTTGTCCGCGCCGTAGCTCCAGTCGTGGTTGCCTGGCGTGGTTGCGTCGTAGCCGTCGGCGTAGAAGGTGTCCATGAGCTCGGCGATGCTCTTGCCCTCGCTCATGGTGGCGAAGGACTGTCCGTGGAAGGTGTCGCCCGCATCGAGCAAAAGATCGGGGGCGCTGTTTTGGGCGCTATAGAGAACCGCCAGTCCATCAAAGCCCACAGTGCCGGTGCCCTTGCTTGCGTTGTAGCTGTACTTGTAGCTGCCGTGGATGTCGTTGGTGTGCATGACGGCCACGGAGCCGTCAATAGCGGCGGGCAGGTTCCCCGCGAAAGCGAGGCTTGGGATGCCTGCGAGCGCGCCGGCAAACAACGCGGCGGCTAACGCAAGGCGGGGGAGTCTTTTCATGGCAGTTTCCTTAGTCCTTAGCCAGAATGTCTGGTTGAATATCGGATTATCAGCATAATATGCGAAAACCGCCGCAAGGGCGTTTGTCCCTTTGCGGCGGTTTTGACGTTTGCGCAGATAAAACCTGCCAAAATAAACCTGTCCCTTTTTGGCAG
>URTD01000063.1 GCA_900550735.1 uncultured Collinsella sp. | reverse complement strand
CGACGAGAACCTCGTCATGGCTCTGCATGTCGCGCACCTTGACCTTGCCGGCGGCAAGCTCGTCGCCGCCCAGGACCAGGATGAGCTTGGCGCCTACCTTATCGGCCTGCTTAAACTGGGCCTTGAGCGAACGGCCCTGATAGTCGGCCTCGGTCACAATCCCTGCGGCGCGAAGCTGCTGCGTAATGGTAAAGACGTTCTGACGCAGCTCCTTGCCGGCATTGGCGACGTAGACGCACGGGACCTCCTCGGCACCCAGGTCGCTGCCAAAGGCCTGCAGGGCCAGCAGGGCGCGCTCAAAACCGACGGCGAAGCCGACGCCTGCCGTGGGCTTGCCGCCCTCGAGCTCGACGAGACCATCGTAGCGGCCGCCGATGGAGCCGACGCCGGCGCCAGGGGCCTCGACCTCAAAGACAGTACGGGTGTAGTAGTCCAGGCCGCGCACCAAGGTGGGATCCTCGACATACTCGATACCGGCGGCATCCAGATAGCGCTTGACTTGCTCGTAGTGCTCGCGGCACTCATCGCACAGGTTGTCACCCATCAGCGGAGCCTCGGCCATGATCTCGCGGCAGTGGTCGTTCTTGCAGTCAAAGGCACGCAGCGGGTTGAGCTCGGCGCGCTCGCGGCACTCATCGCACATCTCGTCTGCGTGATCGAGGATAAACTGCTTGACTTGCTCGCGGTAAGCCGGACGGCACTGAGCGTCGCCCATCGAGTTAATGAGCAGACGAAGCTTGGAAAGATCGAAGCCCAGGCGCTTGTAAAACTCCATGAGCATGATGATGCACTCGGCGTCTGCCGCCGGATCGGGAGCGCCGAGCCACTCGATGCCCACCTGGTGGAACTGGCGCAGGCGGCCCTTCTGGGGACGCTCGCCACGGAACATGGCCTCGGCGTAATAGGCCTTAAACGGCGTGGAGCCCTGGGGCACTAGGTTATTCTCCACGACGGCGCGCACCACACCGGCCGTGCCCTCGGGACGAAGGGCCAGGCGCTGCTTGGGCTTAAGCTTGGTATCGGTGCCCTCGGTAAAGACGCGCTCCAGGTTGGCGCCGCTAAACACGCGGAACATCTCCTTGCGCACGACGTCGGTCGACTGGCCGATGCCGTGGACAAACACGTCCACCTGCTCGATAGCGGGCGTCTCGATGGGCTTAAAGCCAAACGGCTCGAACACGCCGGCAGCGATCTGCTGCATCTTCTGCCAGGCGCGCATCTCGGCGCCGATAAGGTCGCGGGTTCCCTCCGCCTTCTGTGCCTGCATGGGCAAACACCTTTCTTTTGTATCGCGTCATAGGTAGTGGTCATTATACGGCACAAACACAAACAGCGGCGGCGCGTCTGACCGAGGGTATGGGGACTCGTTCGGCCAGATGCGCCGCCGCTGTTTGCGATCCGTTTTTTCTCCGTCCCCTTCGGATCACGCGACCCCTTGGGGACGGAGGAAAAGGGATCATTTCGTAGGCCCGTGGCCGCCTTGGAAACCGAATGATGGTACGAGCATCCATTCGGCTTCCAAGGCGGCCACGGACAGAACGGGGCGAACAGAAAAGAGCGACGGACGTCTACTCCCCCGCCACGCTCGCACGCAGCTTGGCGGCGATGGGCTCGGATGCCAGCAGGAACACGAGCATGACCACGGAGCACGTCAGGCACACAATCCAGGTGCTCGCAAAGGAGCCCGTGGCATCGAACAGCACGCCCGAGACGATGGCACCCACGGTGCCCAAGATTGCCTTGAAAGACAAGGGCATAGGCCTTATGGCCATGCCCGCAGGCTTGAAAGGCAAGGTTGGGTGCTACCGGTGGTCGGCGATGTAGCCCAAAGCGACAGCGGTATAGGCCGCGGCGCCAAGGGGAAGCTCGGCATCGCTAAAACGTGCCTTGGGATGGTGCTGAGCAAAATGCTCGTCCGTATCAGTCACGGCAGCGCCCACGGTAAAGTACGCGCTCGGGATCTCGCTCGAGATAAGCGCAAAGTCCTCGCTCGCCATGGCATGGAACAGCGGCAGGAAGGCGGCCTTGGGCAGCACCGCGCCCACGTAGCCAAGCGACGCCTGGGTCATGTCGTCATCGAGTACGAGCGGGGGAACATCCGAGAGCGTCTCGATAGTAGCCGGCGTACGATAGGTCGTGCCAACACCTTTGACGACCTCCGCGATGCGGGTCTTGAGGTGCTCCATGAGCTCGACGTCGAAGCCGCGCAGCGTACCTTCGAGCACGCAGGTATCTGGAATGACGTTGGCCGCTTGGCCACCGGCAAACTTACCCACGGTCAGTGCGACCTCCTTGGCCGCCGGCACCTCGCGGGAGATGAGCTCCTGAAGTGCCAGATGCACGTGCACACCCGCCGTGATGGGGTCGATGCAGATTTCGGGGCTCGAGCCATGGCCGCCCTTGCCCTGCAGCGTGATGCGGAAACCGTACACGCCCGAGAGCGCCGGGCTGCCGTAGAGCACCAGGCCGAGCGGCGACTGGCTATTGACATGCATGGCAAAGGCGACCTGAGGACGCGGGTTCTGCAGCAGACCGTCGGCGATGGCGGCGCGAGCACCCTCAAAGGTTTCCTCGCCCGGCTGGAACAGCAGCTTAACCGTGGCGTTGGCATCAACAAGCTCTGCCTCGCGCGCCTTGAGCATACGAGCCGCACCAAGCAGCGCCGTCGCGTGCATATCGTGTCCGCATGCGTGCATGCAGCCGTTCGTAGAGGCGAAAGGCTCGCCGGATTCCTCGGCAACGGGCAGGGCATCCATATCGCCACGGAGCATGATGACCGTACCGGCCTGTTCGTCCGTGCAGACGCCATTGCCTTGGGCCGCGGCGGCACCGGCGCCGACAAGGCCCACAACGCAGGAACCATCAACGAGCGTGGCAAATGGGATGTCCATCTCGGTCAGGCGCGCTTGGATATACGCAGAGGTCTGTGGGAGGCTATTACCCAGCTCGGGCATCTGGTGGAGATCGTGTCGCCACGCAGCGAGCTCGTCTGCAAAAGCCTGAGCTTCTGCAACAAGACCGTCACCGATAGCGGTCTGCGCCGCTGCGGTGGCCTTGGGCGCTGATTGCGGTTGAAGATCGGACAAAGCTGGTGCCATAGATGCCCTCCAGTATCGTTTTTGCAGCAAGCACTTTGATAGCGTAAAGTGCAAGGTACTACTTTAAGGGCGAGGCATAAAAAATGCCGCCCCGGGAGGGCGGCGCAACAAGTTGTTTACAATTGCGGGCGCGGCTTTCGACGCAAAAAATCGAAGTGAGTCTCGCTCAAGATAATCGAAAGAAAGATGAGCGCGAAGCCGGCGAGCAGGCGCGAGGTGAGCGCCTCCCCCATCAGCAGCACCGAGAACAGCACACCCGAAGGCGACTCCATCGAAAGGAGCAGCGAGCCCGTCGAGGCCGGGACATGCGCCAGGCCGACGTTTTGGATGAGCAGAGCCACACACGTACAGCCCACCGATAGAAACGCCATCACACCGATAAAGCTCGGCGTCCACACGGACAGCGGCGCTTGGGTCTCGAATAACAGCGACGAGATCAGGCTCAGCACGCCGTTGCCCACAAACATCCAAAACGTGATGACGTTGATGTCCATCTTGCGGCCATACTTGGCGGTCACCGCCATCTGGATGGCAAAGAAGACCGCACCGCCCAGTGTGATGACATCGCCGACATTGAACTCGACGCTATCGAGCGCCACCAGACCAATGCCCGCCAGGCACAGCAACGCGGCGCCCAAGTTGTAACGGGTAAGCTTTTCGCCGCTTAGGACGTAGCTCGCAAACGGCACGAAGATGCAATAGGTACCCGTCAAAAATGCACTCTTGCCCGCCGTGGTCTGTGCCAGGCCAATCGTCTGCAAACCGTACGCGCCCCACATAAGTGCGCCCATACCAAGTCCGACGATAAGGTTGCGGGCATTAAAGTGCGCGATGATGCGTTTGTGGAAGATGGCGAACATAACCAGCGAAGCCGGAAGAAAACGAATATAGAGCAGTTCGAACACCGGAATGGTGTCGAGCGCATCTTTCATGGTGGTAAAGGAATAGCCCCAGATGACCGCCACCGATAGCAGCAAGACCTTCCAGAAGAACGGGGAACGCGCGCCGGCGCCGCGGGAGGTGCCGCCGGCGCCCAGGTCCTCCCGTGCGACAGGGCTATCGGGCATGTTTTCGATTTCGTTGGCAGCGTATTGGGCCATGGAACATCCTCACACTCAATCTGGGCGTGGTGTCCGCACGCGTATGGCTGCGTGCCGCCTCATGGTCAAATAAAAACGGGGCGCACCGGACCCCCGGCACGCCCCGCTACTGTAGCAACAACCGGCGTTGCATCGCAATCCAGCCCACTAAAGCGTTTTGTTCCGCCGTTCTACCGAACGGCGGACCGGCCGGGGGCCGCATTCACGCCAATCTGACGTTCAATTTCAAGGGCGCGACCAGAAGGTCAGCGCCCTTTCATTTCACGACACCTTGGCGCAAATGCGGCTCGCTCGCTGGCATTAGTGCTACATCAGCGTTAACGTTGCCGCACTAAATTAGCTTTGTCGACTCCAGCTTTTCGATGATCCAGTCGTTGGCTTTGATGACCGGGCGGCGGAAGACGACGCCCAGTGCCAGCGACGGAATCAGATAGCTCGCCAGAATGCCTAGCTCAATCCAGTACTCCATGTGGTACGCACCGGCCATGGCGGCATGCATGGCGTTGATGCCGTGGGTGAACGGCAGGAACGGATAGATCGCCTGGAACACGGGGCCGGTCATCTCGATGGGGAACGTGCCGCCCGAACCGCCGACCTGCATGACCAGCAGCACGACGGCGAGCGCCTTGCCGATATCGCCAAACGAAACCGTAAGCGTGTAGACGATATTGGAGAACACGAGACTCGCGACCCAGCCCGCCAGCACAAACTGCAGCGGGTCGTCGCACTGGATGCCAAAGAACAGGATGTCGCCCGCACACACGAGCGTTGCCTGCAGCAGGGCCAGACCGCCAAAGAACAGGTAGCGGCCCAGGTAGATCTCGTGCAGGCGCACGGGGATGAGCTCGTTGATAAGCTCATCGTCAACCGAGACCTTCATCATGGCCGCCAGCACGATCGAGCCGACCCAGAGCGACAGAATCGTGTAGAACGGCGCCATGGCCGAGCCGTAGTTGCGGATCGGATAGACCGGCTTGCGATCGAGCGCGACGGGGCCGGAAAGCGACACGGCCAGACCCTCGGGATCGTTGCCAATCATCGTCTTGATCGTGGCGAGGTCATCCGACATCAAGGCGCCGTCGAGCTCGTCCTTAAACGCACTGATCTTGTCCGACGCCTCGCCCAGCTGATCAGAAGCCTTGTTGACCAGCTTTGCAGCCTTGGAGAGGCCCTTTGCCAGCGAACCGGATGCGTCGGTCAGGCCGCCTACGGCGCTATCCAGGTCGCCCGAGATGCCATCAAGCGAGTCCAGAATGCCCGAAACCGTCTTCTTGAGCTCCTTGGCCTTAACCGAGAACGTGGAATCGTAATCGGATTTGGCACCCGCGATGCCGGCCTTGGCATCAGCGATGGCCTGATCGACCTCGGCACGCGAGTTGTTGACCTCGGCCATGCTATCGGAGAGAGACTTCGCGGTAGCCGCCAGATCCTTGGCATTGTTGCGGTACTCAACGGCGATTCTGCCCAGCGACGTCGCGGCGGACTTGAGGCCGTCCTTCAAATTCTCATCGCTCACCTGGTCGGCAAGGCTGCGGAGCTGATCGGCCATCGCATCGATATCCTTGGCGCGCGCATTGAGGGCCGCAGCGGCATCGTTGAGTTGGGACACCGTAAGGTAGACATGCTGGTTTGCGGTGTCGAACGCCTTCGCGAGCTCGGCAGACACATTGTCGAACGAACCAGCACTTCCATCGATTGCGGCATCGATGGCATCGTTTGCCGCCTTAAGCGCTTCTTTGGAATCATCGATGCCGCTTTTGGCATGTTCCATGAGCTGCTTTGTCGACTCATCGACGGCACCGGTCTGCTTGAGCATGCCGCTCGCCGACGTCAGCGAATCGGACGTGGAGCTCAAAATGCCCGCCAGCGACGAAGCATTTGCCTGAACGTCTCGCAGGTCCTCAATCGAATCGCCGAGCGTCGAGGACAGGTTGGCGATAAAGTTGCTGACCTGGTCGGTGCTCATGTAATCGAGCAGGCTGGACACCGTCTTAAGACCGATGCTCGTAATGGTCTCGGTAAAAGTTTCGTTAACCTGGCTCTGGACGGCGCTCGAACCCTTCTCGGTCACGATCTGCGCAATGGCGTTGGCCTTCTGATTCTCGTAGAACTCGATATCGGCATGCTTCACGTCGGTCGAGAAAAGCGTCATCATGTCAGCGCTAAACGTTTTGGGGATAACGACGGCAGCATAGTACGCGCCCGACTTAACGCCCTCGATAGCCTTTTCGCGATTGTTGAGCACAACCCAATCGAAGCTCTCGTTGCCGCGTAGGGTGGCGGTCACGTTTTCGCCCACGTTAACCTCGACGGGGATCAAATCGCTCTCGTAACCCTCATCGGTGTTGACCACGGCGATCTTAAGATTGCCGGTGTTGCCGTACGGATCCCAGCTGCCGGCGATGTTAAACCACGCGTACAGACACGGTACGATAATGAGGCCCATCACGACAACCAAGCCGATCACGGAGCGAGACACGTTTTGGACATCGCGCTTAAACAGATGCAGGATGTTCTTCATTTATGCCTCACCTCCTTTGGAGTGCTTGCCAAGCGCGGTGGTATCTCCATCATTTGTGGCTGTGCTGTCGCTGCCCTGAGATTTATGGTGCGAGCCGATATGCGGCAAGCGGCCCGTGGACTGATCGCCGCCCTTGGCACCACGCTCGCTGGCGTTGAGGCCAAACATGTGGCGGGCGGCAGGAATGGCGGCCGTGTGTTCGCGCATCTCGCGACGCAGGTCCTCATCCGAAAGCGCCGAGATGCGCATCTGGGTATTGAGGCTCGCTCGGATATATTCGATATTGATAAGCCAGCCGCAGATGGCAATAACCGAGATGATCCAAATGACAAGCAGGATGATCTTGCCGTTATTGTCGATATCGAGAACCGTCGACAGGACAAAGAGCAGGACCTGAACGCCCACCACGGCGGCAAAACCGCCCTTGATGTAGTACGGGTAGCGATGTTCAAAGGCGACCGCATGATCGAGCAGTTCGCGACGGTACGAATCGGAATCGAGCATGACGCGCATGGCCGTGCGCAGCGAGTAGCGCTGGCGCGGCAGGTCGTTGGACTCGCAAATCATCATACCGGTCGTGGAGAGCTGTTTATCAAAGAGCAGGTTAAGGTTGAGCAGCAGCGGACGCAGCTGCAGGCCGATAAAGAGCGCCACGATCAAGAACACGCCCAGAATGCACAGGTTAAACAGGTAGTTGAACGAATACATGCCGCCGACCGTCTCGCGCAGCAGATTGATGCCGTAGGTAAAGGGCAGCAGCGGGTGCAGCCACTGGAAGAAGCCGGGCATCATCTCGATGGGGTACATGCCCGACGAACCCGGGATCTGCACGATGACGAGAATGACGCCGATAGCCTTGCCGATATGCTTAAACGTGGTGGACAGCGCATAGATGATATTGACGTAGGTGAACGAAATGGCGATGCCGCCCAGCACGAACAGCAGCGGGCTGACGCACTGCACGCCAATCACCAGATCGCCTACCGTAACGATGATGGCCTGCAACGCGCCCAGGATCACCATGAGCAACCAGCGGCCAAAGTAGCCTTGGCGCGCCGTAAAGCTGCCGATGCCTTCGCGGTCGACCTCGAGCTTGTAGATGGCGATAAGCACGTAGCCGCCCACCCACAGCGCCAGATTGGTATAGAACGGGGCAATGCCCGAACCAAAGCTCTTGACCGGGTAAATTGACTTTGAGGTCAGCTCGACCGGAGATGCCATGAAGTCTGCAACATCATCGACGTCGACGCCCATCAGGCCGGCCAGCTCGCCCATGGACTCGGAGGTCTGTAGCGCCGCGATGTCGTTGGCGGCGGTTGCGAGCTTGTCCTGGACCTTGGCAAGCGAGGCATCGGTCTGGGACAGCGTGGTCTTGGCCTGACCGAGCGTGGCGTTGAGTTGCGAAAGTGTACCGCGCGCACTTGCAATAGTAGGCGTGAGGCCAGACACGATTCCCGTCAGATCACCCGAGACGGCGGCAAACGAATCAAGTGCGCTCGAGACCTTCGGCAGCGCGTTTTGACCCAGGTCCGTCTGAGCCTGGCCAAGGTTGGTCGCACCGGTCTGAATTGCATTATTGATAGCGTCGCTGGCACCCGAGACAGCCGCAGCGTCATTCGCCATGGCGCTCGACTGCGCAGACAGACCGTCCTTGATGCTCTGAAGCTTTTCATTCTGCTCGCGGAGCAAATCGATGATCGATACAATGCGCGCGTCAATTTCCTTGGAACCTGTCGACGTGTCATTGACGAGAATTTCCAAGTGCCCGATAACGGCCTTATTGTGGTCGATCGTCGCTTGGAGAGACTCAAGCGAGTTGTCGATACGGGTAGTCGTAGATGCGACCGTGCCCGTCAGCTTGCCAATCGCAGCGTTTGCGGAGGCTGACGTCTTGGTGAGCGCAAGGCTGCCTTCCGAGAGCGCCTTGGAGAGCGAGGCGACAGAGTTGCCCGCCGTGGCGCGAGCCTCGCCCAGCAGGTCATTGCCCTGGGAGATCGCCTGCGTCAGCGACGGCGCCTGACCCTGCAGACCGGCAAGTGCCGCATCTGCCGAGGCAATGGAACCACTCGTCTTATCGATGGCGGCATTCATGTCGCCAATCGAATCACGCACTTCGCCCAACGTATCGGAAGCCTCTGATACCGAACCGGCCAACGAATCCTGAGTCTGGGTTGCCTTGTCCTTTAAATCGACTCCGGCATCCTTGGCAATACTGGCAACGGTCTCGCCCACCGTGGAGACAAATTCCGAGTTGATCTGCTCCTCGATGGTGTTTGCACCGGTGTCGGTAACCTTGGGCGCAATAGCGCTCTTCTTCTCATTGACGTAGTACGTAAGCTTGGGCTGATGGTAGTTGCCGTCGAGCATCGAAACCAGGTTATCCGAGAAGTTCTTGGGGACTACGATGGCCGCATAGTACTCACCGCTCTCGACGCCCTCTTTGGCATCGGCCGCAGAATCGACGAAGGTCCAGCCCAGCTGATCGTTCTCCTTGAGCTGATCGACGACCTGATCGCCCGCGTTGAGCTCGCCCACCAGGTCGTTTTGGGTGCCCCGATCGTTGTTGGCGATGGCAATCTTGATGCCCTGGGTGTTTCCGTACGGATCCCAGTTGGCCACGATGTTGTACCAGGCATACAGCGAGGGAATAACGCACACGCCAAGGGTAACCACCAAGGCGACGGGGTTCACAAGCAGTCGCTTAATGTCGCGCTTAAAGATCGCAAAGGAGACCTTTGCATTGGATAGTTTGCTGCCGAGACTCACGCTTGGACCATCCATCCTGTCGTTGAATCGAATCGTACTATCGATAACCATTGTACGTAAGCGCTTTAGCGTCTCAGAGCACAATGGTATTGAGTTTTGCGGGTAGCAATATACTACGAAGACGAATTAACGTACAGTTGTACAGTATCTTTAATTTCAGCAGGTCACAAAACCACAACCCGCACAAATTAGGCTCTTCGGTGGTTTCTGTGGGAGAGATTCCGGCATAGGCCCAGCTCAGCGGGC
>URTD01000062.1 GCA_900550735.1 uncultured Collinsella sp. | reverse complement strand
GCGCCACCGGTCAGGACCCTGCGCGTTGCCGCATGGCCGTCGCAGTAGCGGGAAGCCCCGCGCGTGGCATCGAGTTCCTCAAGAGCGCCGAGCGCCAGGACGCTCGCCGTCAGATGGTTCGCGCCATCGATTCGCTCATCGCCGCCGACGAGGCCGACGTGCTCAGCCGCGCCAAGTCGCTCATCGTCGCCGTTAAGGCGCCGCTCGCCGAGGTCAAGTCCACGCAGGAAAAGGTGCTCGAGCAAAACGCCGACTACCTGTCGCGTGGAGCATTGAAGCAGCTTGAGGACCGCAACAAGCGCGAACTCAACGCGCGCGAGCGTTCGGGTATTATGGAAGCGCTGGCGAGCGCGCGGACGCTCATGCGCGACGTGCTGCTGACGCTTCAGGACGAGGCGGCAGACGTTGTGAACGAGGACGTGCGCGACACGATCGGGCGGCTTGCCGCCGCGACGAATGTTGCGGGTGCCACGCGGGCGCTCGAGGCGGTCGCGACCGCCGAGCGCAACATCGCCAGAAACGTTACTCCCCAGCTGGCCATCGAGGTCATGCTGTTCGATATCAGGAAGGCACTGAAATGCCGTTAGTCGTACCCGTTAAGTTTACCTACGCCTCGCGCGACCTGTGGTTCGATCCGCAGGATCTGGATATCCTCGAGGCCGATTATGCCATTTGCTCCACCGAGCGCGGAACCGAGATCGGCCTGGTCACGGCCGATCCCTTTGAGGTGCCGCAAGACGAGATCGGTCAGCCGCTCAAGCCCGTGCTGCGCGTGGCGAGCGACATCGACCTCCAGCTTGCCGACGACCTGGCCATCCAGGGCGACGAGGCCATGGTCGACTTCCGCCGCCTGGTCAAGGAGCTCGACCTCGAGATGAAGCCGGTGGGCGTCGAGTACCTGTTTGGCGGCGAGAAGGCCGTGTTCTACTTTGCGGCCGAGGAGCGCGTCGATTTTCGCCAACTCGTCAAGGATCTGTCCTCGACGCTGCACATTCGCGTCGACATGCGCCAGATCGGCGTGCGCGACGAGACCCGCCTGGTGGGCGGCTATGCCCAGTGCGGACAGGAACTCTGCTGCACGCGCTTTGGCGGACAGTTTGAGCCCGTCTCGATTCGCATGGCAAAAGAGCAGGACCTGCCGCTCAACTCGTCCAAGATCAGTGGCGTTTGCGGCCGCCTGATGTGCTGCCTGCGCTATGAGTTCGAGGCGTACAAGGACTTTAAGAGCCGTGCGCCCAAAAAGAAGACGCTCATCGATACGCCGCTTGGCAAGGCGCGTATCCAGGAATATGACACGCCGCGTGAGCAGCTGGTGCTGCGCCTGGAGAACGGCAAGGTCTTTAAGGTCAACCTGGCCGATATGACGTGCTCGGAGGGCTGCAAAAAGAAGGCCGCCGAACAGGGCTGCAACTGCCGCCCCGACTGTGTGACGCGCGATGTGCTCGAGCGCATCGAGTCGCCCGAGATGCGCCTGGCGCTCATGGAACTCGATCGCGAGAACGGCGTCGACGTGGGCGATGGCCTGTCGAGCGCCGACCGTCTGGCGGGGACGACGATGCCCAAGCGCCGCCGTCGCGATGCTGAATCCGATGCTCGCGCCGGTCAGGGTCAGGGCGAGGGCCGTGGCCGCGGAAAAGGCCGCGGTAAGGCCGAGACACCCGAGGCCGAGGGGGCGGCCGATGGCCGTCGCCGTCGCAAGCGCGCGGGCTCGGGCGATGCTACCGAGGTTGCAGCCGCGGGCAAGAACGCCTCTCGCGAGCGCGAGGTTCAGCAGCCCCAGCAGCAGAATCGCGGCGGCGGCATGAACCCCACACGTCGCCGCCGCCGTCATCTGTCGAGCGAGGAGCGCGAGGACGCCTTCCGCGCCGCAGCTGCTCGCGAGGTCGGTGCCACTTCCAAGGGCGCCTCGGCCTCCGATGCGCCTGTCGACAAGGGCGGCAAGTCACGTGGCGAGGAGGAGCGCGCGCCGCGTCCGCGCCGTCGCCATTCCTCGGGCGCGCAGCAGAAGCCTTCAGTGCCCTCCGTGGCCGATCAGGTCTCGGATGGCGAGGTCAAGGTCACGCGCCGTCGTCCCGGAGATGGCGGGGGAGCGGCTGCCAAGGCTTCGCATGGCGCCGCTCGTGACGAGCGCGAGCCGCGCGAGGATCGCGGTGGCGAGGGCTCGGCCGACCAGGGTCAAAAGCGCCGTCGCCGTCGCCGTTCCCGCAAGCCGCGCCAGGATGGTGGCGAGGGCTCGACCCCGTCTTCGCCCGCACCACAACCGCCCGCCGGCGAATAACGCCCGCGAGCGGATTTAGCCCGCCTTGCCCCGAGCGCATCGGGGTATCATAGCGCCGAATCAACAACCCTCCCTGCGACCGAGCGTAGGGAGGGTTGTGTCTTGAAGAGCCATCTGAACATATTGAGCCGTCTGCAGGGTGCCGGTGCCCTACCGTTTGCGGACGAATTGCTACCGTTTGCCGAGCGGGTGGCACACGAGGCGCTCGAGGCATTGTCGCCAACACGATGTGCCGGCTGCGAGCGCGCCGGTGCGCTTATTTGCCAAGACTGTCTGGCTGCGCTCACGCTCATCGACCCGTGTCATAGCTGCACCCGATGCGGCGCCCCGTTTGGGGATTTGCTGTGCACTGAGTGTTCGGTCGAGGGCACGTCCTCGGCAATGGCGGAGGCGCTCGACCGCTGCCTGGCGTGCGCCGTCTATGCGCATCCGCTGCCGCGCATCATTAAAGCGTACAAGGATGCGGGTGAGCAACGTCTGGCTCCGTATCTGGCGGAGCTGCTCTACGACACCGCCCTGCATGCCCAGGTCGTAGCGCCCGATCGCTACGGAGGTGTGCTGTCCGGTGCGGATGCGGTGGTGTTTGTGCCTGCGACGGCGGCAGCGTTTCGGCGGCGTGGTTTTGATCATATGGAGGCTATTGCGCGCCCATTTTGCGAGCTGTCGGGTGTTCCCCTGCTCGATGCTCTCGTCAAGTACGGGCATGGCGACCAGCGCGAACTCGGTCGTGAGGAGCGCCGCGAGCGTGCCCAAGGCATGTACGAGACGGTTGAGGACGTGCACGGCCGCCGCCTGCTGCTTATCGATGACGTTATCACCACGGGCGCGACGATGGCCGCGGCTTCGGCGGAACTCAAGCGCGCCGGTGCCGCGGCCGTTGATGGCCTCGCTATCGCACGCGTTTGGTAGGGGTGGTTTTGTGGCAGTGAAGATTGAGCGGTGCGACGACCCGACAGGCGAACAGCTAGCGGCCTCCATAATTCTGACCGGCGCCTCGGCGCTACGCATGATGCGCGCCGAGCGCCGACAAATGGGTTACATCAGCTGGAGGGACCTCAGTCCCGATGAAGAGTGCCGTGTGCTGCGCGCGTCGTCGCCCTCGATCGAGGACATCTATCTTCCCGACTTGGTGCGGATTGGGGCCGCAAGCGGCGAGGTGCAAGAAGATCTTTGCTTGCTGGTGGGATCTGCGGCGCAGCGCCGCCGCATGCCTGGCGTGGGCTGGTCCGTATGCTCTGGGTTGCCCGCCGGCTCGATTCTAGAGGTGGAACCAGGGGTGTACAGTCTATCTCCCGAGGCCCTTTGTGTTGCCGTCGCCCGCGAGGTCGGCTGTATCCAGGCATTTGCCCTGGCCCAGGAGCTGTGCTCTAAGATTTCACTGAGTGACCGCGGGAAGTATCTGCCTCCCTACACCTCGCCTGTCGTGAACAAATTGGCAAAGGACAAAGACCAGCCGCCAGATGTCGGTTACTTTGAGGTCGAGTCCGTGCTGACACCCGATTGCCTGGTAGATTACCTCGCGGCATGCAAGGGGAATGTGGCCAAACAGCTGCTGCGCCTGTGTCCCTACCTGTCAGAAAATCTGCGCTCGCCCATGGAGTGCATCATGCTCGCTCTGTTTTCGCTTCCGTTTTTCTATGGCGGATTTGCCTGCGGTCCCTTTAAGACCGACTACAAGATCGAGTTCGATGACCGTGCGCAGGCAATCTCGGGGATGCCGCATGCAGTTTGCGATGCGTATCAGGAAGCAGCCCGGTTTGACCTGGAATACAACGGTGAGCTGGGTCATTCCTCCCGGAGGGGACGTATCCATGATGAAAAACGCAACACGGGCTTGATTACTATGGGAATCGAGGTCGCGACGGTCAATAACGAGATGCTCTGCGACATGGAGGCAATGGAGGCGCTCGCATGGCGCATCCACCAGCGTATGCGAAAGCGGTACCGGAATCGTGTCGATGCCCGCAGGAAAAAGCAAGAGGCGCTGCTTAACACGCTGCGGGCGTGTTTTGGGCTTAAACCCGCCTAACAATGCTCTGAAACAGGGGGTTGGATATATGCTCTGGCCAAAATATAGTAAATATGAGTACTGCTATAAATTCAGTAACAGCAAAATCAGGGATTTTGGGACTTGAAGATGGCGTAAATTAGAAAGTTATTAAACAAATGTGGAATATCCTGGCATCAATCTGACGTAATAGAGCGTGAAAACAGCTTGCAGAGCCAAAAACTCCTGCTACTAAATTGGTAACAGTACTCATATTTGCTATTTTTTGGCCACGGCACCCTGAGACGGGTGCCCCGGAGCTCCCCGTAGGGGAGCTCCGGGCTTCATAGGGGCACGAATAGCCCGCTCCGACCTGCGAAATCTGTACTCGCGATGCGAATAACGCCCCTAACCTTAAACTTTAGCTTGAACTTAGCTATAATGCGCTACGTTCCTGCCAGGCTGTGGTTGCGGACGGACGAAATGCCCGTCCTAGTCCAAGACAGACGCGGTCAAAGGGATCCACGTAAGCGACCGCGTGCGCGCGGCGCGATCATGGCGCGTCCTAGATGTAAGCCGCACCGTCCGTTCTACTTTCTTTGGGGCAATACCGCCTCGCGGGCGAGCGGGCCAGTCGTGAAGGTGGCTGCGGCCTCCCGAGCAAACACCCCGGTGCGCAAGTGTGGGGTCAAATACCAGGTCAGCTGGTGGGAACAACCTGATATTCCGCGCAACGCACGGATCGTATACGACACAGAAGGCAGGGTAGTGGACATGGTGAGGGGCAGCTTGATGCACGCGGCTCGGTTAGGTGCTGGGACCGCAGCGGTCATCGCCGTTTTGGGCCTGAGCGGATGCGCGTTCAACCCGCTGTCTACGTTCACGACTCCCACGATCGACCAGATCGAGTACGAGACCGTCACGCCGGCGGTGTCGGACGATGCCCTGGTCACTCCCGGAACCCTGACGGTCGCCCTCGATACTTCCGATGCGCCGCAGGCCATGCAGGGCGCCGACGGCGAGCTCACGGGATATGCGGTCGACGCCGCCCGCGCCCTCGCAAGCCGCATGGGCCTTAAGGTCGCCTTTGTCGATGCGTCCTCGGCAGGTTCCGCGCTCGGCGACAAAAAGGCCGATATCTTTATCGGCGAGATCAACTCCACGGCCGGGGACGTTAGCTCGCTCGGCACCTGCCTGTACGATGCCGCTTCCGTGTTCGGTAAAACCAGCGATGGTGGGTCGCTAAGCGTTTCCACCGATACCCTTAACACGTCTACTCTGGGTATTCAGATGTCCTCGGCCTCGCAGGAGGCGCTTGCTAAGCAGAGCATCACCGCCAACCAAAAGACCTACTCCAACATCAACGAGTGCTTTGAGGCGCTCGAGTCCGGCGAGGTCGACTATGTGGTCTGCGACTCCACGGCCGGCGGCTACCTTGCACGCCTGATGAGCGAGGTCTCCTATGTCGGTGCGCTCGAGGCGCCCTCGACGCTTGGTGTTGCGGGCCTCTCGTCCAATGACGAACTGTGCCGTGCCGTGAGCGATGCCCTCGACGGCATCACGGTCGACGGTACGCTCGAGGCAGTCCACTGCGTATGGTATGGCACGATGCCCTACGACCTCACCACTAAGACGGTTTCGGGCGCTAACGTGCAGCCGGGCGACTCTGAGTCCAGTGAGACCACGTCCTCCGGCAGCGAGTCCTCCGATTCCAACAATGAGACCGCATCCTCCGAGGACAAATCGTCCAGCCAGGAAGCCACCATCACCGACGACGACATTAACAAACTCAATAGCTAGTTATTGCTAGGGGTGGTGTCTCCTATACGTTGGAAAGGACACCTCTTCACGGTTTCAACACGCACTGCCGGGCTTCCCCGATGGGGGAGCCCGGCTTTTTCATCCCAATAAAACAAGCAGGTCAAAGCCAATTTTCGGGACCAAATACAAAGCTGTTGGCTCCCTCCTATAGCGCACTTTGCCACAGAAAAGTGCGAGACTTCGGTATGCGGTATCAAGCAATCGTTATTCGGGTCTTTGGGAATCCGCGTGATTAAATGCACGGCAATGGGTACATAGCCAGTACAGTAAGTCCCCGAGGCAGATTGGAGCCACGTATGGATATCAAGGTTTCTGGACGCAAGACGACGGTAACCGATGCTCTGCGTGCGCATGTGGATGAGAAGATCGGCGAGGCGCTCAAGGTTTTCGATATCGAGCCCATGACGGTCGACGTTGTACTTCGCTATGAGAAGAACCCCTCGAACCCCAACCCGGCAATCGTCGAGGTTACGGTTCGTGCCCGCGGTTCGGTGATTCGCGTTGCCGAGCACGGTGCGGATATGTACGCCGCCATCGACCTCTCCGCCGATAAGGTCACCCGCCAGCTGCGCAAGTTCAAGACCAAGGTCGTGGACAACCGCCAGGGCGGTGCCAGCGCAGCGGATGTCGCGCCGGTCGAGCGCGTCGAGGATCTGGCCGACCTGCTGCTGCCCGAGGAGGACGACGACCTGCTCGTCCGCGAGAAGGTTATCGACGTCACCCCGATGACTGAGGAGCAGGCGCTGGTGCAGACCGATCTGCTGGGCCACGACTTCTACGTGTTCGAGAACGCGACGACCGGCCTTATCAATGTGGTGTATCACCGTAAGAATGGTGGATATGGCATCATCAAGCCCCGCATCGAAACACTTGACGAGTAAAATACGTTAACTTGCATGAGTTAACGGTTGGCGGCCATCCCATGCGGATGGCCGCCTTTTTACGTAAGGAGTCGCTTTGATGGACAAGGCTGCATCTACCGGCCATTCGGACCGTTGCCGCATCGTCGTCGATACCTGCTGCGACTTTAGCCCCGAGGTCGCCGCGAACCTCGATGTCGATATCCTGGGTTTCCCCTTCATTATCGATGGCGAGGAGCGCACGGACGATATCTGGTCGAGCATGAGCCCTAAGGAGTTCTACGACCGCATGCGCGCCGGCGCTCGCGTGTCTACCTCCGCCGTGTCGCTCGGTCGCTATATCGAGTTCTTTACCGAGTGCGCCAAAGAAGGCACGCCCACGGTCTACCTGTGCTTTACCTCGGCGCTGTCGTCGAGCTACAACTCCGCGTGCCAGGCGGCAGATGCCGTGCGCGCCGAGTATCCCAACTTTGAGCTCTACGTGGTCGACAACGCTCTGCCCTGCGCGACCGGCGCGCTCTTGGCGCTCGAGGCCGTCCGTCAACGCTCGGCGGGACTGACCGCCAAGCAGCTGGTCGATTGGGCAAACGAGGCAAAGACCTATGTCCACGGCTACTTTACGCTCGAGAGCTTTGACGCGCTGGCTGCCGGCGGCCGCATTCCGCCCGCGGCGGCACAGCTCACGGCAAAGCTCGACGTCAAACCCGAGCTGTCCTACGACCTGGCCGGCTCGCTGTCGCTGATCGGCGTCAACCGCGGCCGCAAGAAGGCGCTCAAGTCCATCCTCAAGTCGTTCCGCGAGAACTACGTGCCCGATCGCACCATGCCCATCGCCATTATGACGGCCGATGCCGAGAAGGACGGTGATTGGCTCGAGGCCGCCATCCGCAAGGAGGAAGGCTGCGCCGACGTCACCATCATCCGTAGTTCCGTCGGTCCCACCATCGGCTCGCACGTGGGCCCCGGCATGGTGGCCTGCGCGTTTTGGGGCAAGAATCGCGCCGAGAAAGCCTCGCTTTCCGACCGCATCGCGCGCCGTGTGCGCGGTGAGTAGACAGGCGCTGCGGCTGCAAGTGCCCTCAAGTCACGGCCGAAACGCTGGCATCGAGTATTCAACCTGGTAACAACACCCAACCCAAAAGGAAAGGTTTCATGGCAAACAAGCTCTCCGTCGCATTTATCGGCACCGGAATCATGGGTGCCCCCATCGCCGGCCACATTCTGGACGCCGGCTATTCCGTCACGGTCAATAACCGCACCAAGTCCAAGGCTGCAGCGCTCGTTGAGCGCGGCGCCGTCTGGGCTGATACGCCGGCAGATGCCGCGGCGAACGCCGACGTTGTCTTTACCATGGTGGGTTATCCCTCCGAGGTCGAGGAGCTCTACCTGGCGGGTGACGGTCTGCTCGCGTGCACCAAGCCGGGCGCGGTCTTGATCGACCTCACCACGAGCTCGCCCGAGCTGGCGCGCGACATTGCCGAGGCCGCCCAGGTTTCTGGTCGCATGGCGTTTGACTGCCCCGTCACCGGCGGCGAGTCGGGTGCTATCGCCGGAACGCTCACGGCTATCGTTGGCGCTACCGAGAACGACATTGCGCCGGTCCGCGATATCCTTTCCACCTTTGCGGCAAACATCTGCTGCTTCGACGGCGCCGGCAAGGGCCAGGCTGCCAAGCTCGCCAACCAGGTGTCGCTGGGCGCCTGCATGGTCGGCATGGCAGACGCCATGGCATTTGCCGAGCTGAGCGGCCTTGACGTGGAGAAGACCCGACAGATGATCCTGGGCGGTACCGGCAAGTCCGGCGCCATGGAGAGCCTGGCTCCCAAGGCGCTCGACGGCGACTACAAGCCCGGCTTTATGGTCGAGCACTTCATCAAGGACCTGCGCTTGGCGCTCGCCTATGCCGACGATCGCGAGCTTGCGCTGCCCGGCGCCGACGTCGCCTTTACGCTCTACGACATGCTCGACGCCATCGGTGGCGCCAAGCTGGGCACCCAGGCCATCACGGTCCTCTACAAGGAGGAGGCTGACGCCATCGCCGCCGGTCTGGATTGGTCGCAGTATCGTCCCGAAGAGCACGGTGCTCACGAGGGCGGCTGCGGTTGCGGCGAGCACGGCGACGACCACGAGTGCGGTTGCGGCCACCACCATGGCGAGGACCACGAGTGCTGCGGCGGCCACGGCCATGATGATGGCCACGAGTGCTGCTGCGGCCACCATCACGGGGAGTAGCGCCCATGAGCTGGACGTTCGTGGTGCTCGCGCTGGTGCTCTTTCTCTTTGCGATCTACATCGGCTTTTTGTGCGGCCAGTGGGCGTGCGAAAAGCGCGTGATCACCAAGCGCGACTACTGGATCGCCAACTTTGCAGGGGCGGCGGCAGTCGTCCTGCTGACCTGGGTGTTCTCGCTGTTCCCGCTGGTGCAGTTTGCGCCGATCGGCTGGCTCGGCGGCTTTATCGCCGGCCTTAAGATGAGCTTTGGCGAGTCCGTCGGTCCGTGGCGCAAGCACGACGAGGTCTTTAACGTCAACAAGGCCCACCGCGCCGCCGCCGACGCGGGCGATGCCGAGGAGCGTCGCCGCGCACGCCGCAATGGCGCGGCCGACCGACAGCTCATCTCGGTCACCGATGACAGCAAGGGTGCTGGCAAGCACGCTAAGAAATAGTAAGAAGAGGTAACTATGGCAGAAAACAAGGAAGAACAGCTCACCGACGAGGAGCTGGCACAGCTTCAGCTGGCAGAGGAGAACGAGAACGCCGTCGACCGTCTGGTCAAGGAGCTCGGCT
>URTD01000061.1 GCA_900550735.1 uncultured Collinsella sp. | reverse complement strand
ACGACAACGGCAAGATCGAGTACGCCGGCACTATGCAGGACCTTCCCGAGGGCGTTGAGGTCATCGACGCCGCCGGCAAGACCGTCCTTCCCGGCCTGATCGACACCCACCTGCACTTCTCGGGCAACCTGACCGACGATGACACCGATTGGGTCATGCAGCCGCTCCTCGAGAAGCAGGCCGTCGCCGTCAAGCAGGCCTACGACTGCCTCACCCACGGCCTCACCACCGTCTGCGAGATCGGCCGCTTTGGTATCCAGATCCGTGACTGCATCGACAAGGGCGTCTTTAAGGGCCCGCGCGTTTTGGCCACCGGCCTCGGCTTCTGCCGCGTTGCCGGCCACGGTGACTCCCACCACTGCACCCAGGAGCTCAACAAGGAATCCCATCCCTGGGGCGACCAGGTCGACGGTCCTTGGGATCTGCGCAAGGCCGTCCGTCGTCGCCTGCGCGAGAACCCCGATGCCATCAAGATCTGGGCTACCGGTGGCGGCATCTGGCGCTGGGACTCCGGTCGCGACCAGCACTATTGCTCCGAGGAGATCCAGGCCGTGGTCGAAGAGGCCAAGATGGTCGGCATCCCCGTGTGGAGCCACTGCTACAACAACCACGCCGCTGCCTACGATTCCGTTCGCTTTGGCTGCGAGCAGCTGATTCACGGCTTCGATATCGATGAGCGCACCATGGACCTCATGGCCGAGCAGGGCACCTTCTTCACCCCGACGATCGCCTTCCTGCCCACCTGGTACGCCACCTATCCGCCCGTCTACGTCCCCGAGCTGCACGACAAGTACGAGGGCACCCTGGTCGAGAAGGAGCTGCAGCGCAACTACGACTGCCTGCGCGAGGCCAAGAAGCGCGGCGTCGTCATGACGATCGGCTCCGACTCCTTCTCCTTCGTCACCCCGTACGGCACCTGCTCCATCGAGGAGATGTACGAGTTCGTCGACAAGATCGGCTTCACCCCGGTCGAGACCATCACCTGCGCCACCCTCAACGGTGCCAAGATGTGCCACATCGAGGACGAGACCGGTTCTATCGAGGCCGGCAAGTGCGCCGACCTGCTGGTCGTCAACGGTGACGTCGCCGCCGACATTCACGTGCTCAACACCGACAACATGGACGTTATCATGAAGGACGGCTGGATCGTCGAGGCTGGCACCTTTGGCGAGGCCAACAAATACAGCGCCTAAACTACCGTTCATCGACGACTGGATGTAAAACACAGTTTTTGATTGCATAATGCAATGGAGAGGGTCGCTTGCGGCCCTCTTTATTGCTATGGGTGCGATAGATAAAAGGGGATGACGGTGGATTTAAACAGGCTGATTCTGGGCAAGAGCTACAACTCTACCAAGGTCTTTCGTACGGCCCAGCATGTGGTCCAGGCCATCCTGCTCGATGTTGTCGTTCCGGCGCTTATCCTGCTGCTTATCTGGGATTTAACCGATAACCCCAATCCCGTTCCGGGCGTTGTCGTTATTGCCGGCATGGTCATGCTGTGCTTCTTTTTCTCGTATGTCTTTGTGGCCCCCGACGACCTCACATCGAGCGCAACCGACCGTACGCTCGCCATCGCATCAAAAATATTCGCCTACACGTCGCGCGGCCTTACGCCCGAAGCGGCCCTGGGCGCCTCTAAAATTATCCTGTCCGAGACCATCGCCTCTGCCATCTGCTTTACCGACGGCAAGCAGGTGTTGGCAAGCTGGGGCGAGGACTCGGCAAAGTGCCCCGCCGGCACCCCGGTCGTGCTCAAGACCACGCTCAGTGTGATTGAGACGGGCGAGCAGAGCGTATTTTCGCGTGACACCTCCAATGAGACGGGCGGCTATTTTCCCCGCCTGCGCGCCGGCATCGTCGCGCCGCTTACCGTGCGCGGGCATTGCGTGGGCACACTCGAGCTGTATTACCCTCGCCTGAGCAGCATCGATATGCGCCAGACGGCCCTTGCCTCGGGTTTTGCCGACCTCATTTCCACGCAGCTCGCCAGCTTTGAGCTCGAGCGCCAGGACGAGCTCACAGCCCGCGTTGAGCTCCGCGCCCTGCAGTCGCAGGTCGACCCGCATTTTCTATTCAATACCATTAGCACGATCGTGTCGCTCGTTCGAACCGAGCCCGACAAGGCGCGATCGCTGCTGATCGACTTTTCCAACTACTATCGTCAGACGCTTTCTGACTCCGATACGCTCACCACGCTCGAGCACGAGGTGGAGCAGGGCACTCGTTATATCAATCTTATGCAGGCCCGGTATGGCGACGGCCGTCTGCGCGTTTCGGTCGACATCGACTTTGAGGTGCGCGACAGCCTGGTACCGCCGTTTATCTTGCAGCCGCTGCTCGAAAACTGCATCAAGCATGCGCAGCGCGAGATCGAGCCGCTTTCTATTCGTGTTAGGGCTTTTGAGACCGATGACGGCTTGGAGATTATCGTCGAAGATGACGGCATCGGGATGAGCGAAGAAGTCTGCGCGCATCTGTTTGAGCAGCATCGCCGAGAGGAGCCCGAGAGCATTACCGCCGACGGCTCCGTCAAGCGAGGTTGCGGCCTGGCGCTCTTCAACGTGCTTCAGCGCATCCATTTCTTTTACGGAGAAGATTCTGGCATGCGCGTGAAGTCCCAGGAGGGCGTGGGAACGCAGGTCATCGTTGAGTTGAACGGCGAGCCGCATGAGCCGGCGCCGCTAACGGTGTAGCACGCGGTTGGATTGAGAGAAAAAGAGGGGAAGCGCATATGTCCGAAGGCTGGAACATCCTGGTAGTTGATGACGAGCCTCCCATTAGGGCTGAGCTACGCTATCTGTTGGAAAAGGATACGCGTGTGGGTCAGATTGCCGAGGCGGGCAATGTCACCGAAGCCGTGGAGTCGATTCTGTCGAACAAGCCCGACGTGCTGTTTTTAGACATTACCATGCCCGGTCGCTCGGGAATTGAGCTTGCCGAGACGCTGCAGAACCTAAAGACGCCGCCGGTCGTGGTGTTTGTGACGGCATTTGCCGAGTATGCGGCCGATGCCTATAACCTCGATGCTGTCGATTACATCGTAAAGCCGGTCGAGGATGCCCGCTTGTCAAAGGCACTCGACAAGATCGAGACTGCCCTGGGCGCTCGCCGTGTCGTCCATGCTCCGCGCCAGCCTTTGCGCCTGACGGTGGATCGCGGGGGCAAAAAGGTGTTCATTCCCGTGGCGGATGTCTGCTACTTTGAGGCGCGCGCCGATTTTTGCAACGCCGTCTGCGCCGAGGGGACGTACCTGATCAATGAGTCGATTTCCTCGCTCGAGCGTCGCCTGGCCTCCGAGGGCTTTATCCGCGTCCACCGCAGCTATCTGGTTAATTTGGAAGACGTGCATAATGTCGAGATCGGCTCCACGGGCCTGATGGAGCTCAGGCTCGACCGTGTGAGCTCGACGGTGCCCGTTTCACGCCGTCGCGCTGCCGAGGTCAAATCGCACTTGGGGCTTGCGTAAGGGTCGGTGTGCCATCGTTTGCCGTTGCAGGTTTGGCATGACTGCGCGGTGGGCATAATGGATTGCATCGAATGAAATCGAAAGGATTATTATGCCCGCGCTCATTACGCATCATCTGTTTGGCGAGGAAAGCATCGACCGTCTTCCGCAGGGCGTTATCACGTCCGACGAGGAACGCATCGCCTTTATCCTGGGCAACCAGGGCCCCGACCCGTTCTTCTTCCACATGCTCACGCCGCGCATTTCCGACTGCATGTCGCTTGCTCAGGTCATGCACCGCTCGCGCATGTCGCGCCAGTTCGCGTGCCTGCGCGACGGCGTGTCGTACCTGCAGCCGCGCGATGCCAATCTGGGTCGCGCCTTTGCGCTGGGCCTGCTGTCGCACTATGTGCTCGATCGCAATGCCCACCCCTTTGTCTACGAGCAGCAGTTTGGCATTGTCGAGTCCGATCCCGAGCTCGAGGCTTCGGGCAGTCAAGTTCATGCCGTGCTCGAAAGCGACTTGGACGTGCTGATGCTGCAGCTCAAGCGCGATGGGGCTACGGTCGAGGATTATCCGCCGGCGGGCGAGATCGTCACTACCGACCGCATCAATCGCGTTGCCGGTGTGCTGATGAGCTATGTTGCCGGACGCGTGTACGGCATCGATATCCCGGTGGGAGAGTACGGCGGCGCCGTAGCCGACATGCAGCTGCTCTACCGCACTATCGAGCCCGCCGGTTCGGCCAAGACGCGCGCGATTGCCCTGCTCGAGGGCTTGGTGCACGATTATTCACTGCTCGACGGCCTTGCGCACCGCGTGACGACCGAGCTGCCCGAGCGTACCGGCAATCTGGGCCACTTGGCATGGAAGAGCCCCTTTACCGATGAAGTCTCGACCGAGAGCTTCCCCGAGGTCTTTGACCGCGCACTGCTCGATTACGAGCTCACCGTCGCCCGCTTTATCGAGACCGGCGATATGGAAGCCGTGACCAACCACGTCAATTACAGCGGTCGCGTGCTCGGCGCCGACGAAGAGTTCGACCGCGAGGAGTAGGGCTCGTGCGTGCCCCTTTGCCGAATCCTTACCGGCGCCTCTGGACAATTGGGGTACGATGAACTAACTGCATATCGGGCGAATACGAAGGGGCCCTGTCCATGAAATACACCAAGCTCGAGCGTAACTGGGTTATGTACGATGTGGGCAACTCGGCCCTCGTGCTGCTCAATACCTCGGTGGTGCCCATCTACTTTAACGCCATCAATACCGGTGCTTCCTCGGCAGACCTGGTGGTCGCCTGGGGCAACGCGCAGACGATTGCCTCGCTGGTCATTGCCATGCTCATGCCCATTCTGGGCGCGCTTGCCGATTACGCCGGCAACAAGATCAAGTTCTTCTTGGGCTTCTTCCTCACGGGCCTGGTTCTTTGCCTGGCGCAGGCTATCCCAATGTCCGCCATGGCATTTTTGACCGTGTACGTGCTGTGCACCATCGGCCTTAACTCTTCCATGACGTTCTACGACGCCATGCTGCCCGACATTACCACCGACGAGCGCATGGACGAGATCTCCTCGGCCGGCTATGCCTGGGGCTACATCGGTTCCACCGTGCCGTTCATCATCTGCCTGGCGCTTATCATGGGTGGCCCCGCTCTTGGCGTCCCCACCATGCTGGCAACGCGTCTGTCGTTTGTCATCACCGGTGCCTGGTGGCTCATCTTTACCCTGCCGCTCATTCGCACCTATAAGCAAAAGTACGGTCGCGAGCGCGGTCCCCGGGACACCATCGGCCACATCGTGGGCGGCGTGTTCTCCGAGGTCGGACACACCATGCGCGAGATCGCCCACAACAAGACCGTGCTGGTCTACATGATCGCGTTCTTCTTCTACATCGACGGTGTGCACACGGTCATTTCCATGGCAACAAGCTACGGATCGGCTCTGGGCATCGACTCGACCCAACTGGTGCTGGCTCTGCTCGTTACGCAGTTTGTGGCCTTCCCGTCCGCCATCATCTACGGCAAGCTCGCCGGTCGCGTGGGCACACTCAATATGATCTTGGTGGCCGTCGCCGCCTATATGGGCATCGTGCTCTTTGCCGCGTTTTTCTTGAAGACCGCCTTTGAGTTTTGGGTGCTCGCTATTTTGGTCGGCTTGTTCCAGGGTGGCGTGCAGGCGCTCAGCCGCAGCTATTTTGGCCGCATCATCCCCAAAGAAAAGTCCAACGAGTACTACGGCTTCTTCGATATCTTTGGCCGTTACGCAAGCGTTATGGGCACCTTCCTGGTGTCGGTCGTCACCTCCCTGACCGGCAACCCGTCGCTGGGCGTCCTTTCTATTGGCGTTCTGCTGGTTGTTGGCTTTGTGCTGCTGGTCCGTCTGTCCCGCATGGCTCAGGCGGCGGCGTAAGGCAACCGGGCTCAGTACAGCATTTGTGCCTATCTGCAGTACTCTTTTGGAAGTAGCTGCATAAATCATTCTGACTTCCGAACAATGTTTAGCCCAAGTGGGTATGATGGAACCAGCTAGGTCGCGGGGCGTCGCCTGTGTTTGGCGGCGCCCCGTTTTTTGTGTTGCAAGGAGGGTAAAGGTATGAACGCCACGGTTGTGATCCCAACATATTGGGCGGGCGATGATACCCAAGCAAACGCTCCCGGCACCTACGATCATTCGACGTCGCTCAATGCCGCCAACCCGGAACTCGATCGCTGCCTGACTTCGCTCGAACAGGTGCGCGACATTCCGCGCATTATTCTCTTGGTGGTCTGTCCGGTTTCTGCCACGGCCGACGTATCCCATCGCGTGCACGAAATCGTTAATGCGCATCCCACACTTAAGGTCACCATCGTTACCAATACTCAGGCTTCGCGTGTTGCCGACCGCGTGGCGCAGATTGCGCCCAAAGGCTCGGGCGAGTGCGTGAGCCTGCGCGGCTACGGCGCCATCCGCAACATGGGTCTTGCCTGCGCGGCGGTGCTGGGGCACGACGCGATTGTGTTTTTGGATGACGACGAGACCGTCATCGATGCCGACTTTATGAAGCGTGCGACCTATGCACTGGGTCAACAGACGCGTCAGGGCCTGCCGATTTTAGTCAAGAGCGGATACTTTTACGATCGCGACGGGTCGCCGCTGGCTCCCACGGACAAAGCGGGCATTTGCCATCGCTGGTGGACCAAGCGTATCGAGTTCAATCGCTGGATGAAAAAGGCGCTCTCGGGCACCCGCATCTCGCGCTCCAATTACGTGTGCGGCGGCCTTGTGGCCCTGCATGCCCGCGCCTTTACGCGCGTGGCCTTCGACCCGTTTATCACCCGCGGCGAGGATCTGGACTATCTCTTTAACATGCGCATGTTCGGCTATGACGTGTGGTTCGATAACGAGTGGACCGTGCGCCACCTGCCGCCCGAGTCCGAGAAGCGCTCGCCGCGCTTTATGCAGGACGTGTACCGTTGGTACTACGAGCGGGCCAAGCTGACGTTTGCTGCGCACCAAAAGGAGCTCATTCCGGTTACGGCCGCATCACTCATGCCCTATCCGGGTCCGTGGATCTCGCGCGAGCTCGACGACCGCGTGCGCAAGACTGCCATGGTCCGCAGCATGTTTACCCGCGAGCACGAGGGGTATCTGCGCATCTGGCGTCATGGTATTGATGAGGCTAAGGCCTATGCCCGCCAAAACGCCGCAAGCTACCTGCGCTTTCAGAGTTTCTGGCCCAAGATCATGGACGAACTTTGGCGCGACGCACAACTGATTAGCATCCTGGAGGGGGCTGAATGATCGACCGCCGCGCCCAGCGCGATAATTCAATTTCAATCTTTCGCATCATCGCCGTTGTCTGCGCCGTTTGCGTGTTGGCGTACTTTATCTTTGCCCTGGCGACTGGCATTGAGCCGATTGCCACGGTGGTCGCCTGTGCGTTGCTGTGCATCTTCCTGTGCATCTTTATCTATTTGACGCTCAATCCCGATTCGGTGCGCTCCCAGTACACCGAGGAGACGCTCTCGGTTGCCTCAGCCATGCTCGAGGACATTAAGGGCGGCCTGACGCAGGAATCAGCGCTTTTGGTGTGCCGGCGTATCCTGCCCGAGACACGTGCCATGACCGTTGCCATCACCGATGAGAGCAACGTGCTGGCCTGCGCGGGCGAGTTCGAGGAAAAGCTGCTGCCCGATTCGCCCATCCACACGCTCGCCACGCGCTACGTCATTGAGCACGGCATCGTGCAGTCGTTCAACCGCGTGGTGGACGTGGTGGGTTCGGATGGCTCGCACAACCAGGTTCCCGCCGGTATCATCGCGCCCATCAAGGTGGGCGACCGCACCGTCGGCACGCTTAAGTTCTACTACAAGACCCCGCGTGCCGTCGACCGTACCCAGTATGCGCTCGCCTCGGGTTTTGCCGAGATCCTGTCCACGCAGCTCGCCATCCACGAGCTCGAGGTGCAAAAGGAACTGACGGCCCGTGCCGAGGTGCGTGCCCTGCAGGCGCAGATCAACCCGCACTTTCTGTTCAACACGCTCAACACCATCGCGTCGTTTACGCGTACCGATCCGCTGCGTGCCCGCGAGCTGCTGCGCGAGTTTTCCTCGTTCTATCGCGCCACGCTCGACAACTCGGGGTCGCTTATTCCGGTCTCGCGCGAGGTTGCCCAGACCAAGCGCTACCTGACGTTTGAGAAGGCGCGCTTTGGCGAGGACCGCGTACTGGCGACCTTCGATGTCTCCGAGGATGTCGAGGACACGTTGGTCCCGGCCTTTGTAATCCAGCCCATTGTCGAGAACGCCGTGCGGCATGGCATGGGCGATGACGACGCCCTGCAGATCGATGTGACCGTCCATCAAGACGGCGACGACGCAATCCTGATTGCCGTGGCCGACAACGGCGTGGGCATGGACGAGGGCACCGCCGCCAGGCTGTTTGATGAGCGCTCCGCCCGCCCCGATGCCAGTTCCCCGCAAGGCGGCGGCGCCGGCGTGGCCATGCACAATATTTCTGAGCGCATCCATCGCTTTTATGGACCGCACTCTTATACGCGCGTCGAATCGGCGCCGGGCAAGGGCACCAAAGTGCTCCTGCATCTTGATTTGTCAGAGAGCATCTTTGATATTCAAGAGTAAAATAAAAGGCTATGGGCTCAACGCCAAGCGGCGGATGCCCAGCGTAGTTTGTTGACGAAAGGTTTAATCCCTATGCTGCGTGCGATGATTGTGGATGATGAGGCCCCGGCCCGTTCGGAACTTCGCTTCTTGCTCGAGCAGACGGGCAAGATCGGCACGATCACTGAGGCGTCGAGCGTCCGCTCCGCCATTGAGATGTTAATGGAAAGCCGCGTCGATGTCGTATTTCTCGATATCTCGATGCCCGGTGCTTCTGGTCTGCAGCTTGCCGAGGCGCTGCATAAGCTTAAGAATCCGCCGGCGATTGTGTTTGTGACCGCGTATAGCGATCATGCCGTCGAGGCGTTCGACGTAGATGCCGTCGATTACCTAATGAAGCCGGTTGAGGAGGCGCGCCTGGATCGCGCGATCGAGAAGGTCATGCAGCACGCCAAGCCCGTCACGGACAGCAAAGCCACCATCGAGCGCATTCCGGTGGAAAAGGGCGGCCGTAAGGTCCTCATTCCCGTGGATGACATTCGCTTCATCATGGCCAAGGACGATTACTCCTGTATCTATACCGTCGATGATCGTTTTCTATCGACGACTTCGCTGGCGCAGTTCGAGGCCAAGCTTTGCGACTTTGGCTTCTTTCGCGTTCATCGCCGCTATATCGTCAACTTGGCGTGCGTCACAGATGTCGAGACGGTGCCCTCGGGCGCTATCCAACTGGGCATTACGGGCGTCGACGAACGCGTGCCGGTCTCGCGCCGCCGCGTTGTGCCGCTCAAGAAGGCCCTGAGCCTCTAGCACACTGGCCCCGCAGCCCTGTAGACCAATTGTCTGCGGAGCCGTGGGGCTTTTTGTATATACGTCGAATCGGTTTTGCAGAAGGGATCCCATGAACAGTGCAAGCGCCAAGCGCATCGACATCATCTCGGACACCCACGGCTATCTTTCGCCCGCGCTTCTGGACGAGCTCAAGGGCGCAGATCTGATCATCCACGCCGGAGACCTCACCTCAGAGATGGATTACGAGCATCTATGCACCATCGCCCCCGTGCGAGCGGTCCTGGGAAACAACGACTACTACCGCGACTACGGCCCGGATGTAGACCGTCTGGCCCTCTTCACCTACGAAGGCCTCGAATTCGCCGTAGCCCACTACCGCGAAGACCTTCCGGTGGGATCCGTAGACGTAGCCATCAACGGCCACACCCACGTAACCAAAGAAGCCCAAGTGGGCCGCTGCTTGGTCCTCAACCCAGGCAGCGCCAGCTATCCCCGAGGCACCCGAGGCCCCACCATGGCCAGAATGCTCGTAAAAGATGGCAAGATCCTGAGCACCAAATTTATTGACTTAGACTAACCGCAACAAAAACGGGGGATGCAGATCGCATCTCCCGTTTTTCTTTCAGCAAAAGGCCGAAGTTCAACAAGAATAATCAGACCAACCTCGCCGAGGAGAACGGGGCCGCC
>URTD01000060.1 GCA_900550735.1 uncultured Collinsella sp. | reverse complement strand
CGTCTTTGTCGTAGCGATAGCTGGCTGCTCCGGGTCGAATGACGGAGCCTCGACGTCTGCATTAGAAGGCCTGGACGCCTCGCAGGCCAAAGACGACAACCTTAAGACGCTCAACGTCGGCAGCGACCTCTATCCACCGTTTGTGTATACCGACGAGTACGGCGATATCGTTGGCCTGGATGTCGAGATATTGACCGAGGCTTTGGCTCGCATTGGTTACAAGCCAAAATACCAGCTGATCGATTGGGAAAAGAAGAAGGAGCTGCTGGCGAGCGGCGAACTCGATTGTGTCATGGGCAGCTTTAGTATGACGGGTCGCGAAAACGAATATCGTTGGGCCGGCCCGTACCTTGCGAGCCGCCAGGTGGTCGCGGTCGATCCCCAGAGCGATATTTACACGCTTGCCGATCTTGAGGATAAGATCGTGGCGGTTCAGTCCACCACCAAGCCCGAGGACATTTTGCTCAATCGCATAAATGAAAACGTTCCGCAGATCAAGGAACTCTACAGCTTTTCGGACGGTTCATACCTGAACCCGGCGCTCGTCGAGGGCCTGGTCGACGCTATCGCCGCGCATGAGTCCTCGTTCCTCACCTACGAAAAAGACTATGGTGTGACATATCGCATTTTGGATGAGCCGCTGCTAGAGGTCGGTTTGGGCACCGCTTTCGATATCAACGATACGCGTGGCATCGACGTCAAGCTCACTCATGCCTACCAAGAAATGCTTGCCGATGGCACCATGGAACGCCTGGTGTCAAAGTACTTCGATGACCCTTCGCCATTTTTGAATATGGAGGGCCTGTCATGATCGATGCGCCCGACCACGCTGCTCAGGAGCGGGGCAATCGTTCGGCAGGGGCATGGCTCCTTGTCGCTCTGCTGGGGATAGCGCTCTCGGTTGTTGCCGGCATGATGAGCTACGATTACACGACGGCCCAAGCCGAGCAGCGCTTTGCCGACGTTGTCGATTACGTGGCGACGCAGAGCCTTTCCTACGATGCATTCAACAGCGCCTATACGACCAAAAACCTGATTCGCGTTATGGAGATCGCCGGAGAGGCTGCCCGCGATATGGAGCGCGACGGTTCGGTGGATAACGCCATGCTGGAGCAATACGCCGACCAGTTCAACGTGAGCGCGCTGATCGTGACGGACGCATCGGGCAATTTGGTGTCTGAGTCCTCGACGGATGGCGTGGGCTACGAGTCGCTCGCTACGTATCTCAAGGAAGCACCCGTGCTGGAGGTGGCAGCCTATCCGCTTAAGTCCTATACCGCCCGCATCACGCTTGCGGATGATTCGGTCGCAGACATTGGCTGCGTGACTCGGCAGGATGGCGAGGGCATCGTTATCGCGGTAAGGCATCAGAGCGCGAAAGCGGTTGCAAGCAATACACTCAAACTGCAGAGCTTGCTTGATGGCTATGAAACCATCGATAGCGGCAATATCGTGATCGAAAGCGACGGCAAGGTCGTTGCGACCAATGCCGTTGAACCCACCGTATTGGGCGTGTTCGATCTGCCTGCGACGGATGTCTTTATTGTCGACGGTATTAAGGATCGATGCCTGGCTGGTAAGGTCAGATTGGTTAACGCCGACGGCGAGTGGTATTTGGGCACATTTGGAAAAGCGCACAAATTCTATGTGTACACCTATGCCTCGGCGCAGCGCTACTTTGAGGTCGCCGCGGCTGTTGCCGCCGGCGTGCTGGTGCTCTACGGCGGTGTTATAGCCGTTGTTGTGACGGTGCGTCGCCGCGCTGATCGTCGACGTTTGACGGACTTGCTGCAGCAGGAGCGCGACTATGGCGACAAGCTGGCAAAGGCGGCACGTGAGGCCTCGTCTGCCAACTCGGCAAAGACGGAGTTTCTGCGTCGCATGAGCCACGATCTGCGCACGCCCATCAACGGCATTCGCGGCATGGTCGAGGTTGGCGATGCCAATGCGGACGATCTGCAAAAGCAGACTGAGTGCCGCTCAAAAATCTGGACGGCATCGGGACTGCTGCTCGACCTTGCCAACGAGGCGCTCGATATGAGTCGCCTGGAGAGCGGGCAGGTCGACCTGAACCTCGTGCCCATAAATTTGGTGGCCCTCAACTGTGAAGTGCGCGATATTCTGGAGCGCCAGGCCGAGGAGCGTCTGGTGACAATTATCTCCGACCAGCAGACGCTTAATCATCCCTATGCGCGGGTGAGCGTGACGCACCTCAAGCGTTTGTTGCTCAATATTGCCGGCAATGCCGTCAAGTACAACCGCCAGGGCGGCTATGTCCGCCTGGTGTGCCGCGAGGTGGAGCCAGCGGATGGCGTCCCCGTCTATGAATACACGATCGCCGACAACGGTATTGGCATGAGCGAGGAGTTCCAAAAGCACCTCTACGAGCCGTTTTGCCGCGAGGAGCAGCAGGTGGAAGGCGCTTCGTCGGGAACTGGCCTGGGCGCGCCTATCGCAAAACAGCTGGTCGAGCTTATGGGCGGAACCATGAGCTTTACGAGTGTCTTGGGGCAGGGGACGACGTTTACCATTCGCCTGCCGTTCGAGAAGTGCGACCGCTCCGAGATTCCTCAGGCAGTTCCCGCGGATGCGGGAGACGGCGATGCGCTCCAGGGCTTGCGCGTTTTGCTCGTAGAGGATAACGATCTGAATGCCGAGATCGCGCAGTTTACGCTCAGCCGTGCCGGTGCCATCGTGACGCATGCTAAGGATGGTGAGTCTGCCGTCGAGATGTTTACCGCGAGCGCACCGCACGAGTACGACGTGGTGTTGATGGACATCATGATGCCTGGCATCGATGGCCTTGAGGCCACGCGTCAGATTCGAGCACTCGATCGCGAGGATGCCGCGACCACGCCGATTATCGCCGTGAGTGCCAACGCCTTTGCCGACGACCGTAGGCTTTCGCGTGAGGCGGGCATGAACGCGCACCTGAGCAAACCTGTGAGCTCGCAAGAGCTCGTCGAGGCGCTAGCGCACATCGCCGCCGACGCTTCATAAGCATATGGCCCGGTTCCAAGGTGGGTTGGAACTGGGCCATATTATTATTGATGAGGCCTGCTGAGGGGCTTACTTTTCTTGAATCTGCTTGCCGCAAAGATGCTCAATCGAAATCTCGTAGAGCTGGACGCCCTTGATGTCCTTGGCGATTTCCTCTTCGACTTCTTCGGCAGAAGGGTAGTACTTAAGGGCGAGCTGGCGGACTTTGTCCTCGATAAACGCGGGGGTGTCATTCGCCAGGCGACAACGGCCAAAGACGACGGTGCTCATAACGTAGGGAGCCCAGTCACCGTCCTGGTACCACTCGTTGCCGTATACGGTAAAGCAGACCTTGTCATCGCGCTTGAGTGCGTCGACCTTGTGGCCGGCTTTGGCGCCATGGAAATAGATCTTGTCGTGCTCGGCGTCAAAGAAGTAGTTGACGGGAATGGCGTACGGGTAGCCATCGTCGCCGTTGACGGCAAAGACGCCGCGCTTGCAGGTGGCGAGCAGTTTGCGCGCTTCCTCGTCGGTGATAGTGCGTTTCTTTCGACGTAAGGGCCTAAACATCGTTGGCTTCCTTTCTGGTCGTGCGTGGTGGTTGAGCACAAACTATAGCTAAACGGATCCGTTTTTCTTGATGCGGGCGAGTATGTTTTTGAGCTTGTTAAAGTCGAGCGGTTTGGATAGATGGGCGTTCATGCCGGCGTCGTGTGCCGCCTTGGCGTCCTCGGCAAAGGCATTGGCGGTGAGCGCGATGATGGGGATATCGGCTGCATCGACCTTCTCGCTCAGGCGAATCGCGCGGGTTGCCTCGTAACCGTCCATGTCCGGCATCATAATGTCCATCAGGATCGCATCGAAGCTGCCGGCGGGATGCGATAGGTACAGATCGACGACTTCGTTGCCGTTGGCGGCGCGGGTGACCACGACGCCCTCGGATTCTAGCAGCGCCTGGGCAATCTCGGCATTCAATTCGTTGTCTTCGGCGAGCAGTACGTTCATGTCGGCGAGCGAGCAGTCGAGCGCCCCCTCGACCGTATTCGCCCGCGCCTGGGGGTTCTTGTCGATATCGAGCGGAATCTCCACGTAGAACGAGGTGCCCGCATGGAGCTCGCTGGTGACTTCGATGGTGCCGCCCATCAGTTCAATAAGCGACTTGACGATTGGCATGCCCATGCCGGTTCCTTGGAACTTGCTACGCGCATCGTTACCTTCTTGGGCAAACGGCTCATAGATATGCTTTAAAAACTTGGAAGTCATGCCAATGCCGGTATCCGAAACGCTAAAGCAAAAGAGCGCGCGCCCGTTATCGAGTGGCTTGGTCTTTGAGCTAAAGGTGACGGAGCCGCCGTGCTTGTTGTACTTAATGCTGTTGTCTAACAGGTTGATCATGATCTGTCGGATATGGGTGGGACTGCCGACCATGTATGGCCCCGTGGTGTATGGCAGACTATTGTCCAGCATGGTGATGCCGTTATCGGATGCGCGGAGCTTGCACAGCACTAGCGTATTGTCACAGAGCTCTTTGAGGTTAAAAGGCGCATGTTCCAGTGTTAGCTTGCGGTCTTCGATTTTGCCCATCTCGAGGATGTCGTTGATCAGCGAGAGCAGGTGATTGGCGGCAACGCGCGCCTTGGCGCGGCTTTCGCGGGCGACCTGGATATCGCCTTCCTTCAATTCCTCGATATCGATAAGGCCCAGGATGCCGTTGAGCGGCGTACGGATGTCGTGGCTCATGCGCGTGAGGAATGCCGTCTTAGCGGCGTTGGCGGCGTCGGCTTTTTCGCGCTCGGTTCGAGCGCGCACGAGCGCCCAGATGAGCAGGACGATGCTGACCGACAACATACCGATGAGGGTGGAGGCAACGGCGGTGCGGTTGCGATAAAGGAATTGAAGCGTGTTGGATTCCTGGGCCGTGTACGACGTAGAGGAGTAATTGCTTGCGGAGAGCGATTCTCCGGCATTGATGATGCCCTTGTTGATGATTCCCAGCAGCTCGGGCTTTCCGCGCGAAATCCAGCACGAGAGCTCGCAGGTGTCAGGGAGCTCGACCGTCTCGCAGTCCTCGAGATCATAACGATCGCCGAGGGTTTTTACGCGTGAACTGGGAGCGACGACGCAGCGCGCCGTTCCCCTCCTGAGGGCGTCGAACGCTTCATCGTCGGATCGGTATTCGGTCACGGTCGCTGTGGGGAACAGACTTTCAAGTACGTTTCGGTTGATAAACGATGATTTGGTACAGGCGATGTTCTGAAGATCTTTGTTCAGGTTGCTTCCGCTGTGGATGGCGGTGAGGGATATGGTCCCCAACGATATCGACTGCACAACGCCTGTTTGCTCGGCAAACCAGTAATCTCGGTATACCGGCAGCGCAACGTCTATGCTTTCCTTTGACAGGGCCTTTGACATCATCTTGTAGCTATCAAAGGCGACGGTTTTGACCGTAATGCCAAATTTATCGTGTAGCGTCGTCGCAAGCGATGCGAGCGAGCCTTCCATTTCGCCGTCTTCGTCCTCGTTGCAGTAGGGGAGTTTGCCCGTAATGTAGCCGAGCGTGATGGTGTTGTCATTTGCTTTGAGCCAGGAACGTTCGGGGCCGTTGAGCGATGATGAGCCGCTGTTTTGGGTCGAGTAGCGAGATTTTACTTCGTCGTTATAGCGGGGGTTGACGCGGTTGATTGCCGCCATTGCGGAGTTGATGTTGTCCATCAGGTCGGGCCGGCTTTTGGGAACGGCAAAGTAGTAGTCGCTCGAACCGACGTAGAACATGGGCGACGCCTCGGGCGACGAAATGGTGTCGTTCATGATGATGGCGTCGACCTCGCCGTTTGCGAGCGCGTCAAAGAGAACGGAGCCTCCGTCATACTCCCTGTATGTGCAGGCGATTCCCTCGTTGGCGAGCCACTGCTGGCCGACGATGGTTTGCATGACGTCGGAGTTGTAACCGATGGTGAGACCCTGGAGTGCTTGAGGGCCACCCTTGGCCAGGTCGTCACGGTCGGGCCTGGCGTAGATGTAGTAGCGCTCGGTGCCCTCGGGGTTCGAGGAAAAGAGCAGCTTTTGGGCGCGTTCCTCGGAGTAGGAGATGTTGGGCATGAGGTCGATCTCGCCTGCCTCGAGCATGTCCATAAGCTCGGTGAAGGTGCCGGAGACGTATTCGTACCGCCAGCCGGGCGTGTAGTACGACAGGGTCTGGAGGTACTCGTAACCCCATCCCGAGAGACGCTCGCCGGGGGTGCCGTTCTGGAAGCCCTCGTTGTTGACGAGCCAGCCGACGCGGACCGTCTTGACTGGCTGACTAGAGTCATCGGCAAAAGCCTGGACAGGCGCGATGGAACTCAGTGCGGCAAGCGCGGCAAGCACAATGGCCAGGGCGCGACATATAACTGAACGAAGGACAGTGGCAGCTCTCACATGCAATCCTAACGAATCGAGACAATACCGCATAAGGATACCAGCTCAGCCTGCCCAGTCGGCAGCTGTACCGCTAAACGCTCCCGCCCGGCAGTCATCGGGGACGTTCTTAAACGACTAGTCATTGGGGACGTTCTTGTTTGACTGGTCATTTAAGAACGTCCCCAATGACTAGTTCCGTTTGCTGGGGAGGCGTGGGACAATACCGAGCGAACGTGATTGGTTGTCCGTGGAAGGGGTCGCGATGAAAAAGCTCAGGACGCTTGCCGATGTGCTGCGACAGGCTGGCTTTGCACGCATTACGGGCCTGTTTCTTATTTTCTATCTGCTTTGCTCGACGGCTGTCTGGCTGTCCGAGCCCACGACCCTCACGTTTGGCGATGGTCTCTGGTTTAGCTTTGAGACGGTCTCGACGATTGGCTTTGGCGATATCCCCGCTGAAACGCCGGTTGCCCGCGGCATTACCGTTATCCTAAGCGTCATCAGTATCTTCTATATCGCCATGCTTACGGGCGTGGCGGTGAACTACTGCAATACGCTTATCAAGCTGCGCCAAAAGGACACCATGGCGCGCTTTATGGACGATCTTGAGCATTTGGAAGAACTCGACCGCGATGAGCTCGCCGATTTGTCGCGCCGCGTGCGCGAATACCGTCGCCGGCAACGATAGAACGGGTGCCGCGCGTCACGACGAGGGGGATTGCATATGAACATCACGGTGTACCTGGGCGCGAGCGTCGGCAACGACCCGGCGTTTCTGCCCGCGGTGCAGGAGCTGGGCAATTGGATTGGCGCCAACGGACACGCGCTCGTATACGGCGGGTCCAAATCGGGACTGATGGGCGCGCTCGCCGATAGCGTACTCGAGGCAGGCGGACATGTGACGGGTGTGGAGCCGAGCTTTTTTATCGAGGCAGAGTTTCAACACGACGGAATCGACGACCTTATCGTGACGAGCGACATGGCCGAGCGCAAAGCCAAGATGATCGAGCTCGGTGATGCGTTCATCGCATTTCCGGGCGGCACGGGCACGCTCGAGGAGATTGCCGAGGTTATGTCCGCGGTGTCGTTGGGGCACCTGAGCTCTCCGTGCATCCTGTATAACCTGGACGGTTACTACAACGACCTCAAGGCGTTGCTCGGGCACATGATTGATAAGGGGCTTTCGAGCCCGAGGTGCCAGCACGGCATCTACTTTGCCGACGATTTGCGCGAGATTGCCTCGATTATCAACGGATAAGTCTTGAGCCTGCCCCACTATGGCTCCCAATGGTGCCGTTTGCGGCGCAGGTGGTTGGCTCGTTCGGGCAACGCTCGCTCTACAATAAAACGTATCTATGTCGACTTTGACCGCGGGAGGACCCGATGGATAACCTTGCCAAACCCACGAACCGAGCGCTGTTTTTGGTCAGCGTTGCCGTGACCGGTGCACTCGCGGGTGCCGCAGTCTGGCTGTTCTTTTTTGCGATGGAGCACGGTATCGACTATCTATGGACCGAGATTCCGCACGCGCTGGGCGTCGCTTCGCCCGAGCTTGCCAGCGGCCCGTTTGGCTTTCTGCCGTACCCGTTTTTTGTCTGCCTGCTGGGCGGCCTGTTAATCGGTCTGTACGAAAAGATGACAGGCACCAAGACCGATGACCTCAACCAGGTGATGGCTAAGGTTAAGCAAGACGGGCGCTACCCGTACGACAACCTGGGCAAGCTTTCGCTCGCGGCATTGCTGCCGCTGCTGTTTGGCGGAAGCATTGGACCGGAGGCCGGCCTGACCGGCGTTATCGCCGGTCTGTGCAGCTGGGTCGGCGACCGCATGCGTCGCTTTGGCGCCGAGTTTAGGGAGCTCACGTTGCTGGGCACCCAGGCTGCCCTGACGGCGCTCTTTACCGCGCCCGTCTTTGGCTTTGTGGCGCCGCTTACCGGTAGCACCGACGGCCAGGGTGAAGACACCGACGATGAGTCCGCGTCCGGCGAGATCACCATCAAGCTGCCCAAGGCGCAAAAGACGGTGGTCTACGGTATTGCGATTGCCGGCGGTCTGGGCACCTACCTGCTGCTTGGACAGCTTGTGGGCGGCGGCATGGGCATGCCCAGGTTCGAGTCCGCCGAGGTGGGCAACCTAGAGCTTACCTGGCTCGTCCCTCTGTCGTTGATCGGCACCGTCTGCGGCTGGCTGTACTTTGTCTCTGAGCATGCAAGCGAGGCACTGTCCCATGCAATAGGGGGGCGTCCTGTCGTCAAAGCCATGCTGGCCGGTCTGGCGCTCGCCATCTGCGGCACGGTCCTGCCCTACACCATGTTTGCCGGTGAGACCCAGGCCGACGTGCTCATGGAAACCTATCTGACCATCCCCGCCGGCGTGCTTATTTTGACCGGTCTGGTCAAGGCCATGCTGACCCCCGCTCTTATCAACTTGGGCTGGCGCGGCGGTCACTTCTTCCCGGTTATCTTCTCGGGCGTAAGCCTGGGCTATGGCCTTGCTATCCTCACCGGCGCAGATCCGGTCTTTTGCGTTGCCGTCTGCACGGCATCGACGATGGGCGCCGTCATGCGCCAGCCGGTCATGGTCGTGGGCCTGCTGCTCATGTGCTTCCCACTCAAGGGTATCGTCTGCATGATCATCGCCGCCGTTATCGCCGCCGGCATTCCACTGCCCAAGCCGCTGCGCAAGTAGCACGGTAGCGCGCGCCGGGGACATGCCCTTTGTCACGGATTTACGGATGGGCGATCGCGTCCTTCGCGGATTGAGACTCGTGTGGCTACAGATCGCGTACTCGATAAACCTTGGTGCTGACGGCGCAGCTGATTGCGCATAGTGCGAGCGCCAGTACGGCAATTCCTGCACACAGACAGCCAAGGACGGCAGGATCGGGATTCGCCCCGGCAATCGACATAAGCCAGTTGCTGATGGGGTTAGAGGAGCTCAGCGCTGCCATGGTAAGGCATCCGAGTAGGGCAAACAGGCCAACGGATAGGCGTAGTGCCTCCATGTGTCCAAATCGGAAGAACAGCGGCTGTGCCAAGAACACCATCATGAGGGAGATGAGCATCGATGCTGCCGAGGCAATTGCGATCTCAAAGATGGTTTGTCCTGTCGAGGCCACGCCCGCGCTGTTGAAGAACGGAAGGGCGATGATGTTCAAAAGCACGGCGGCGCAGGCCATGATGGCCGAGAAGACAACGATGCACAGGTAGCGTGCGCAAATTATGTCTTTGTGCGTGAGAGGCAGCGTTGCCCGATAACGCTCCCATCCGTTTTGATTGTCGAAGCCGGCCAGCGAGCTCATGACCATGATGGGCGACATGGCGCTGACCGCGCAGGCGCCGGCGCTCATGCCGGAATCGCCATCCGACGCGTTGGCAAGGGTTAGCACGACGAAGATGAACAGGCCGACGCCCGCGATGCTCGGGGTGAGCGTGCGAACGATGGCGAGCTCGGACATAAAGGCGCGTTTCATTTTGAAGCCCCTTTCAGCGTGAGGCGCAGATAGTCATCAATGGTTGCCCGATCGCAGGGAATCTCGGGAAAGGCCTCGAGCGTTTCGCGACGGTTGGGCACGAGCACGTCCACGCTATAGGCGTGGTGGGCGGCGCGGGCGCCTTCGACGCAAGCCATAAGCTCGACGGCCTGTGCTTGGGTGCAGTGGGCGATGCCGGCGCGGTCGGTAATG
>URTD01000059.1 GCA_900550735.1 uncultured Collinsella sp. | reverse complement strand
GTCGTGTAGGAGTGGGTGCCGTCGACATGGGTAGTGCCGTTGAGCATCCATACGGCAAGCTGGGTGGCGGCGCGGGCGCGATCGGGTGAAAGATGGTAACCGCCAAACGACGTGGTGGTGGGATATCCGTGACAAACGATTGCCGCGAACTCGTCGTCGAGCCACACCCAGCCTTGATCAAAGTTGAGCCATGGGCCGCCCGGTTTGGTGGGGCCGGGGCGCTCCTGGTTCATGCAGTAGGCAATCGAGGCGTCTTGAGCTTCATACTTGCCGATGAAGAAGGGTCCACAATCATCGCTAATAGTGCGGAAGCCGAGCTGGTCGTAGCCATCGACGGCAAATGCGGCTCCCGGTGCCAGGCAGCCGAAAAGCAGGAAGAGGAGCAGGAGCAGCGGACCTGTTGCGATTGCGCTGTGGACAGAGTGCGTGGGTGCGTTGGACATGGCTGCTCCTTATCCCTCGTGCGTCGCACGGGGAGGCTGCGACGCGTAGGATGAGGCTACCCCCGAGGTTCATGCGGGTAAGTACCGGAGCCTGACCAAAAGCTTGCCCAATTCCTGACAAATTGAGCTCAAATACAACAATCAAGCAAAAGCGCAGGTAAAAGATAAGGGGAACAGGAAGCCAAAGGTCCTCGTCTCCACAATTGACGCGATTTTCAAACGAATCTCCACAGCTAAAACAAGCATCGCCACCCTTGTGTCGAACAAGACAACCGCGTTATACTATCCCCCACATATGCGGGCATCGCCAAGTGGTAAGGCATCAGCTTCCCAAGCTGACACTCGCGGGTTCGAGTCCCGTTGCCCGCTCCAAAAAAGTAAAAGCACGACACCGTTTCGGTGCCGTGCTTTTTTCAACAAAGCGCCGGGACTCGAACCCGACAGGGTGCGAGCGTTAAGCAAATGCGAAGCGTTTGTAGCGAGCAGGCGAAGGCGCCGACAGGCGCCTGAAGCCGGTGCGGATTTGCGAAGCAAATAAGCGGACGTCCCGTTGCCCGCTCCACCGAGCGCGGAAGACCTCGGGACGGCCAATTCAACAAAGTCTTCCCCTTCGGCTTCGTGAAGCTGAGGGGCTCGCCTGAAGCCGGTGCGGATTTGCGAAGCAAATACGCGGATGTCCCGTTGCCCGCTCCAATTCCAAAATGTTAGGTTAATGCCTGCTGCCCATACTTGCACCTGCGCACGGTACAATGGATGGGTTACGACCAACGTGCCAATAACCAAAAAGGAGCCGCTATGATCGATCGCTATACCCGCCCGGAGATGGGACACATCTTCTCCCTCGAGAACAAGTACGCCATTTGGCAGGAGATCGAGGTTCTGGCCTGCGAGGCCCAGGCGGAGCTCGGCAAGATCGGTATTTCCAAAGACGAGGCCCAGTGGATCCGCGACCATGCCAACTTTGAGAAGGCGAAGGTCGATGAGATCGAGGAAGTCACGCGCCACGACGTCATTGCCTTCCTGACCAACATGAAGGAATACATCGATGCCGATGTTCCCGAGGGCGACCCCAAGCCCAGCCGCTGGGTTCACTATGGCATGACCAGCTCGGATCTGGGCGACACGGCCCTGTGCTACCAGCTCACCCAGGCCTGCGACCTGATCATCGAGGACGTCAAGAAGCTCGGCGAGATTTGCAAGCGTCGCGCCTTTGAGGAGCGCAACACGCTCTGTGCCGGCCGCACTCATGGCATCCACGCCGAGCCGATGACCTTCGGCATGAAGTTTGGCTCTTGGGCCTGGGAGCTCAAGCGCGATCTGGATCGTCTTGAGGACGCCCGCAAGAATGTTGCCTTTGGTGCCATCTCGGGCGCTGTCGGCACGTACAGCTCCATCGAGCCGTTCGTCGAGGAGTATGTCTGCGAGCACCTGGGCCTGGTTCACGACCCGCTGTCCACACAGGTTATCAGCCGCGACCATCACGCCTATCTCGCCGGCGTTCTCGCCACCACCGCAGCCACCTGCGAGCGCATCGCTACCGAGGTCCGCAATCTGCAGAAGACTGATACGCTCGAGGCCGAGGAGCCGTTCCGTAAGGGTCAAAAGGGCAGCTCCGCCATGCCGCACAAGCGCAACCCCATCACCATGGAGAAGGTCTGCGGCCTGTCGCGCGTCGTGAAGGCCAACGCGCAGGTTGCCTTCGACAACGTCGCCCTGTGGCACGAGCGTGACATTTCGCACTCCTCTGCCGAGCGCGTCGCCCAGGCCGATAGTTTCATCGCGCTCGACCACATGTTCCAGTGCCTCATCCGCGTTATCGACGGCCTGCAGCTGTACCCTGCCCGCATGATGGCCAACCTCAATAAGACCCGTGGCCTCATCTTCTCCTCCAAGGTGCTGCTCGCCCTCGTCGACACGGGCATCACCCGCGAGGACGCGTACGCCATTGTGCAGGAGAACGCCATGGCAACCTGGCACGAGGTACAGGATTGTGTCTCCGGCCCTACCTTTAAGGAGCGTCTCGAGGCTGACCCGCGCTGCACCGTCAGCCAGGAAAAGCTCGACGAGATCTTTGATCCGTGGGACTTCCTCACCCGTATTGACACGGTCTTTGATCGTCTGGAGCAGTTGAGCTTCGAGTAGGTTCGGGCATAACGTTAGCTTTTTAGGGCGCTTTGCTGGTAATGTGTGTTGCCGGCGAAGCGCCTCGTTGCATTTAGGAAAGACGGGGATAATAGTCGTCTCGAATAACATTCTGAGAGGGGATCGCATGATTTCGTTTGATTACAAGCCTCAGGGCGTGTGTGCTCGCAATATTCACCTTGACCTTTCCGATGACGGCAACAAGGTGATGGGCGTTGAGTTTACCGGTGGCTGCGACGGCAATCTCAAGGCAATCTCCAAGCTGGTCGAGGGCGCTCCTGCCGATCGCGTAATCGAGGTTCTCGCCGGTAATACCTGCGGTATGAAAAAGACCTCCTGCGCCGACCAGCTTACGCGCGCTATCGAGGCCGCTCGCGCCGAGATCGCCTAATGGGTATCGCCGATCACATCAAGAACGGAATATCGCGTCGCGGCTTTGTACTCGGTGGGGCTGCCGCGGGCGCTGCCACGGTGCTTGCCGGATGCTCGAAAAAAACGGGTACCAGCGATGATGCCGCCGGCGAGCCGCAGGTTATCAAGGACGATTCCAAAATCATCTCGATTACGGATGAGTACGAGGCAGTCGACATCGATCTTGAGCCGGCGGCGTCGTGGACGCTGCCGCTGGGTACGCTGCTGTACTACTGCGACGGCGATTACGCCGCGGCGATGATGGCGCCCGCATCGGCACTGCACGCCAACACACTCGGTGTGCTCAACCTGGGCGATGGCTCGCTTACCACATTAATCGAGGATCCTATCGAGGGCACGGGATATGCATTCTACGATGTCCGTGCCGGCGACGGCGTATTCGCGTGGGTTGAGATGAACTTTGCCAATTCATCGTGGAAGCTCTACGCTCAAAATCTGTCGGGCGCTTCGCTCTCTGGCGATGTGGTTGAGCTCGATCGAGGTGGCAAGGACTATGATCCGCCCCTGTTCACGGCGTTCGGGTCATCAGTCATCTGGTATAAAATGCCTTCGGCAGGCGGCAATAAAACGAGTAGTGATTCGTTTTGCTATCGTCGCTCGCTTGATGAATCCAAGGCCGAGGCAATTTGGAAATCGACGGGCCGCTTTGCATCGGCCCCGCGCGCGAGCGACGGCATTTTGACCATCTCGCCGCGTGTCCGCAACGACGAGGGCGTCTACTACGGCATAACGGCAATCGATCTGACCGACGGCAACAACACCAAGCGTGCCCAGCTGGTCCTCCCTTCGTCAGTTTCGCCTTTCGAGGCCGTATATATGGGCGATACCTTCGTGTTTTCTATCGAGGCGGCCTATAGTGGCGTGGGCAGCCTGGGCAATATGGGCACGTATATCGGTAATGAGGGAGGGCCGTACCTCTTCCTGTCACGCGAGCCGCTCGCATGTGCGGCTGGCAAGAAGAATAAATACCTTGTTAAGGTACAGGCGTCGCATTTCCTGATCGACACCTCTGCCAAGACCTATGGCTCACTGCTGTCGCCCGACCGCGCTTTGGAGTATGGCGATTATCCAGCTACGGCGGGAAAATCGGACTCATTCCTTACGTACGCCACGGTGCGCAACAGCCAGGGTATACCAGAGACGGTCACTGCACGCCTGTTCTCTCTTTAAGCTTAGAGGGGTTAAAAAGGCGCCAACAGGGGAATAAGCGCGTTGTAATTGTGAGTACCGCCCGCCGAGCTGCCGCGTCATAGCGGCATCTGGCGGGCTCAGGTGCGTTAAAATGGGCTTGTTCTTAGCTAATTGAGACAGGGGGGCCGTGTTATGGCTTCAGATGCAAAAAAGATTCTGCTGGTCGAGGATGAGAAGGCAATCCGTGACGCCGTCGCTGCCTATCTCGAGCGCGAAGGCTACTGGGTTGTGGGCGTCGGCGACGGCCAGTCCGCGATCGAGGAGTTCGAGAAGCATCAGTTCGACCTGGTCGTGCTCGATCTTATGCTCCCCAAGATTCCCGGCGAGCGTGTTTGCCGCACCATTCGCGATACCTCGGATGTCCCCATCATCATGCTGACGGCTAAGGGCGAGATCGAGGACCGTATTATCGGTCTTGAGCTCGGCGCCGACGACTATCTGATTAAGCCGTTCTCGCCGCGCGAGCTCGTCGCCCGCGTTCGCGCTCTGTTCCGCCGTGCCCACCAGGCCGACGAGCCCGCCGTCGAGGTGCTCGACTTCGGCGATCTGGTCATCGATATTTCGGGCCACAAGATCTTGGTCGAGGGCAAGGAAGTCGATCTGACGGCTTCCGAGTTCAAGCTGCTCACCACACTTGCTCGTCATCCCGGCCGTGTCTACAACCGTATGGAGCTGGTCGAGAAGGTGCTTGGGTATGACTTTGAGGGCTATGAGCGCACCATCGATAGCCACGTGAAGAACCTTCGCGCCAAGCTGGGCGATGATCCCAAGAAGCCCAAGTGGCTCTACACCGTCCATGGTGTCGGCTATCGCTTCGAGGCTCCGGCTAAGACCGATAAGTCGGACGAGAAATAGGGAAATCACATATGACACCTGCGCGCTTTGAAATCGGACAAAAGCACAAGCAGGAGAGCGAGGCGGGTTCCAAGGCTAGTTGGAACACGCCTCGTTCCGATTCACGGCCAACGATGAGCTATCCCTCGCGCATGGCACTTGCTTTTGCTCTGACATCGCTCATGACAGTATTGGTGCTGGTGGGCGTTGTCTCTGTTGTGTGGGGCACGGTCTTTTCGGATTACACACGCTCCAATATCGTCGAAATCGCAAATTCCGCTGCCGAGAAGTTGGCGACCTCATATGAGGAAAACGGCTCTTGGACCGCGGGAGAACTGCGCACGGTCGCAACGTCGAGTTTGGTTTCCGACGATCTGGGCATGCAGGTCGTCAATAAAAAGGGCGTGATCGTTTATGACGATTCCTGGCCCTCGGCAAGCGCGACCGCCGATGTACGCGAAAACCAGGCTACGACCGACGACACGAGCGGCAAGAGGGCATCGCATAGCCCGGTCTCGTCTGCTCCAACCGACTCCGATAGCGTTGCTAACGTCGAGATTGTAACGTCTTCCGGCGAGCATGTCGGACAGGTAAAGCTGTGGGCCATCGGCTCCGACGCTCTGCTCACCAAGGCGGACTCTGCGTTTAGGGAGAAGACCTTTAACGCCATGGCCCTCGCCGCGGTTGTTGCAATCTGCATTTCGGTCGTTATCGGATCGCTCGTGTCGCGCATGCTCACCAAGCCGATTCATCGCATCACCAGTACCGCAAAGCAAATCCGTGACGGCGACCTGTCGGCTCGCACGGGACTGCGCGGTGATGACGAGATCGATCAGCTGGGTGAGACCTTCGATGAGATGGCCACTTCGCTCGAGAAGGATATGAAACACGAGAAGCGCCTGACCTCAGACGTTGCACACGAGCTTCGCACGCCGCTTATGGCCATGCTCGCAACGGTCGAGGCCATGCAGGATGGCGTGTATCCCACCGACGATGAGCATTTGGAGACCGTTGCTTCCGAGACGCGTCGCCTGGCTCGTCTGGTGCAGCAGATGCTCGACCTATCGCGTATGGAAAACAGCACGGCTCCGCTCAATCTAGAACCGGTGGACATGGTTCCGTTCGTGCGATCGATTGTGAATGGCCAGGAGCGCCTGTTTGCCGACCGTGACCTGCGTTTGCGCTTTGCAGATGAGACGCAGGGCCACGATGACGTTGTCGAGGCAGATCCCGACATGATCACGCAATGTGTTATCAACCTCATGAGCAACGCCATGCGCTACACCCCCGAGGGCGGTTGGGTCGTGGTGTCGGTGCTCAGTGACCGCAGGCACGTCAGCATTGCCGTTTCTGATACCGGCATCGGTATTGCCAAGGACGATCTGTCGCGCATTTTCGGGCGGTTTTGGCGCGCCGATGCCAGCCGCGCCCGCGAAGCTGGCGGCCTGGGCGTCGGCCTCGCCGTGACCAAGCAGATTGTCGAGCGTCACCATGGCTACATATCCGTGGAGTCGGAGCTTGGAAAGGGTACGACTTTTACAATTCATCTGCCCCGCGAGCACACGGCAGACGCGGCATCTACTACAATGGAGCACTAGCTTTTCGCTATTCGGTGAAGGAGGGGCCGCGTCCCTGCCGCTCCGAGTTTGCGAAAACATGCGGGAAAGAACCCGCATTTCTGTCGTATTTAGGTAAGGAGTGACTCACGTGACAACGATGGAGCGTCGTCCGGATTCCCGTGGCAAGGTTCGTGATATTTACGATGCCGGTGAAAACCTGCTGATGGTCGCCACCGACCGCATTTCTGCGTTCGACTTCATTCTTCCCGACGAGATTCCGTTTAAGGGAGAGGTGCTCAATCGCATCTCGGCATTCTGGTTCGATAAGTTTGCCGACATCGTCCCCAACCATCTCGTTTCCATCGACCCGGCGGATTTCCCCGAGGAGTTTGCTGAGTATCGTGACTACCTCGCTGGCCGCGCCATGCTGGTTAAGAAGGCCCAGACGATTCCTATCGAGTGCATCGTCCGCGGCTATCTGACCGGTTCGGGCAAGAAGACCTACGACGAGAACGGCACCGTCTGCGGCATCCAGCTGCCTGAGGGCCTGACCGAGGCTTCCAAGCTTCCCGAGCCGTTGTTCACGCCGTCCACGAAGGCCGAGATCGGTGACCACGACGAGAACATCTCGTTCGAGCGTTGCTGCGAGATCGTGGGCGAGGACATCGCCACGCAGATTCGTGACCTTTCCCTCAAGATCTACAAGGCCGCTGCCGAGTACGCCGCGACCCGTGGCATCATCATTGCCGACACCAAGTTCGAGTTTGGTGTTATTGATGGCAAGGTCACGCTGATCGACGAGTGCCTCACGCCCGACTCCAGCCGTTTCTGGCCTGCTGCCAGCTACGAGGAGGGCAAGATCCAGCCTAGCTACGACAAGCAATTCGTCCGCAATTGGCTCAAGGCCAACTGGGATATGACGGGGGAGACCCCGCACCTGCCCGCCGAGGTCATCGATGGCACGTCCGAGCGCTATCGCGAGGCCTTCCAGATCATCACCGGCTCCCAGTTCACAAGCATGAAGGAGAACGCATAAGTGAGTACCCGTAGCGCCACGAACAAGCGCACGCAATCCCACGAAGTTACCGGGGTTGCGCGCAAGTCTGCCGCATCTGCTAAGCCCGCCCGCCAAGCAGCGAGCTCCGTTCGCGTCGTGCCGGCTTCGTCTAAGGCACGCCGCAAAGAGCTCGAGAAGGGCGAGAACCTCGAGGGCCTCTCTAAAGAGGAGAAGCGCGCCCGCAAGGCCAAGCAGCGCGCCAAGGAGGACCGCATCTATACGGTGTCGAATATCCTCCTCAAGCAGGACGAGGACTACACCAAGCGCCGTCGCATCTGGTGGATTGTGCTCGCCATTGGCATGGTGCTCGTCGTGGCAATTTGGGCCTCGCTGTACTTCGCTCCCGCTGGCATGGTGTCCAGCCCTGTCCAGATGGTCGGCATCGTTTTGTCCTATGTCATCATCCTAGGTGACTTTATCTACGACTTCGCTCGTATTCGTCCCTTGCGCAACATGTACCGCGCGCAGGCCGAGGGCATGTCCGAGAACAAGCTCAACGCTCTTATTGAGCGCGCGGCTGCCGAGGAGGACCAGAAGGACTCCAAGAAGAAGTAGCGTTTGCATACATACTTATCGCTAAGATATAAGGCGCGTCGTTTTTGCGGCGCGCCTTTTTACTGTTCTATAGATAGATGGAGTGGCACATGATTCGAGCTGCCCTGACGGTCGAAGAGGCTCTGGAGGGCATGAAGGCCCTGGAGCCCAAGATTAAAAACTACGCGCGCCTGGTCGTCCGCAAGGGCGTAAACGTCAAGCCCGGCCAGGAGGTCGTCGTTCAGTCTCCGGTCGAGTGCGCGCCGTTTGCGCGCGTGGTGGTCGCGGAGGCCTATGCTGCCGCCGCCGGCCACGTGACGGTCATTTGGGCCGATGATGCCGTGACGAGGCTCACGTACGAGCATGTCGAGAAAAGCTATTTTGAGCAGACACCCGAGTGGAAGCGCATGCAGCTGGATTCCTTGGCCCAGGATGGTGCCTGCTTTGTCTTTATCGAAGGTGCGGATCCTGCGGCCCTCAAGGGCATCGATCCAGCCAAGCCGGCCGCGGCATCAAAGGCGAGGAATACGCAGTGCAAAGTTTTCCGCCGTGGACTGGATTACAACATCAATCCGTGGTGCATCGCCGGCGCTCCGGTCGTGGCTTGGGCGCACGAGGTGTTCCCAGGAGACGCCGATGAGGTTGCAATCTATAAACTGTGGAATGCGATTCTGCACACCGCGCGCGCCGATGGCCAGGACCCGGAGAGCGACTGGGAACTCCATGACGCCGCATTCGAAAAGAACCTGCGTTTCCTGAACGACAATCGTTTCGACTACTTGCATTACACCGCGGCAAATGGAACCGATCTGACGATTGGCATGACGAAGGGTCACGAGTGGGCCGGCGGCAAGGGCAAGACGCCCGATGGACACCCCTTCTTCCCCAACATTCCCACCGAGGAAGTCTTCACCTCGCCCGATCGCATGCGCGCCGACGGTATCGTGTACTCGGCCATGCCGCTCATCCACCACGGCAATAAAGTCGAAGATTTTTGGATTAAGTTCGAGGGCGGCCGCGTGGTGGACTACGACGCCCGCGTGGGCAAGGCAACGCTTGCGAGCATTATTGACACCGATGAAGGTGCCGCTCATCTGGGCGAGGTCGCGCTCATTTCCAAGAACACTCCGATCCGCGAAAGCGGCGTTCTGTTCTATGACACGCTCTATGACGAGAACGCTAGCTGCCATCTCGCGCTAGGTGTCGGTTTCCCCGAATGCATCGAGGGTGGGTATGACATGTCCAAGGAGGAGCTCCTGGAGCATGGCGTTAACGTCTCGAGCACGCACGTCGATTTTATGATCGGCACGGACGACATCGATATTACGGGCATTACGCCTGATGGACGTGAAGTTGTGATTTTCCAGAACGGCCAATGGAGTTGGGAATAGTCCCAGACCGTGGTACAATGCCACCCGCGGGCCGTTAGCTCAGCTGGCAGAGCAGGGGACTTTTAATCCCAAGGTCCAGGGTTCGAACCCCTGACGGCCCACCATAGAATAGAAAAGCGACTGGCGGATGCCGGCCGCTTTTTTGTTGCCGCGGCACGGGTTCGAACCCGAAAGGGCGCGGAGCTGAGGAAACGCGTGAGCGTTTGCCAGCGCAGCGCGCAAGGCGCGAAAGCGCCGCAGCGGCCGCCTGCGAAGCAGGCTGAACCCCTGACGGCCCACCCAAAGATTGTTGAGACGGTCAACTTCGGTTTGCCGTCTTTTTTGTTGCCGGTGCACGGGTTCGAACCCGTATCTATCTATATATAAGAACGCTTGGCGAACAAAACCCGCCTTTTACCGATGGGAAACAAATAGCTGATGCCTTTGGAGTAAAGTAGCGCTCCAGAGATGACCGATGTCTCAATACTCATAAAACAGCTGGTCATCGCCAATATCAGAAGCCAATGCTTCAGTTTTAACCTCAGTGATGCGACTGAGGGACCTATTCATTTGTGAACAAAATATGGAGTGCGCGATTCCCGCTCACGGCGCCCCTCCGG
>URTD01000058.1 GCA_900550735.1 uncultured Collinsella sp. | reverse complement strand
GACGCTGCGCGGGCCGCATTTGGACAATCTGACGTTCAACTTCAAGGGCGCGACCAGAAGGTCAGCGCCCTTTCGTTTCACGTCACCTTGTCTCAAATGCGGCCCGCTCGCTGTCGTTGCCAAGACATCGGCACTCCCGTTGCTGGCGATGCGGCATCTGGGGACACTCCTGATGTAGTCATTGGGGACGTTCTTAAATGACTACTTAGGATGAGCGTCCAAAATCCGCGCTCGTTCGATTGGCGCATGTCTACGCAGCGTAGGTTGTCGAGCCTGGCCTTCAAATGGATACTGACTGTCGAACCGGTTCACTCCATTTCTTCAATTTGATTGGACAGCCCATGAACCAGACACGGCAAACCAATGCCTCCCATACTTTTTTGGCAGCGCATGCCATTAAGCAGCTGCGCGAAGAGCGCGGCCTCACCCAGCGCGCCCTGGCGGAAAGCCTTGGTGTGACCGATAAAGCCGTCAGCAAGTGGGAATCCGGCCGCGGCCTTCCCGACATTTCCCTCGTTGAGCCTTTGGCCCAGAGACTCGGCATAAGCGTGGCTGAGCTTTTGGCTGGTGACATTCGGGCCAACGCCAACCGTGCAGGCAATATGCTCAAAGGCGTCTTTTACGTTTGCCCTATCTGCGGAAACGTTGTGCACGCGCTCGGAGAAGGCAGCTTTAGCTGCTGTGGCTCCACGATGTTTCCCCAGGAGGCCGAAGAGCCGGACGCGGACCACGCCTTTTCCATCGAGCGCATCGAGGACGATTGGTACGTCACGCTCGATCATCCCATGACCAAGGATCACTACATTAGCTTTGTGGCATATGCGACTATGGACGGCGTCTGCTTTAAGAAGCTCTATCCAGAGCAATCGGTGCAGCCGCGCTTCCATATTACCGGGCGCGGCAGGATATATCTTTACTGCAACCAACACGGGCTCTTTACGTCGCTGACGCCTCGCAAATAACGGCTGTCTATCCGCCCTCCTCATGCGTTTCCCAGGGGACCCAAAATGAGCGTGGATAATCTCCCGGTTTTGGCCTGTGTGCGGGCTCAAAGTGGGAGATTATCCACGCTCGTTATCTGAGTGTCCAAAAATCCACGCTCGTCGTTACTTGAGCCCGGGCAGGCGGGTGTAGGGAAACGACCGCTCGAGGAACTCGGAACAGCGGGCGTAATCTTTGGCAAAGTAGCTGCTGTAGAGCGAATCGAGCACGTATTGCACGGCGATGTGGCTGGCGAACTGCGTGATGCGGTGCGTCATACTCTCGTGGTCGCTCACCATGAGATAGGCGGCAAAGCCGGGGTGAATGCGGGCGCAGTACGGTGTGCCGATGACGATGACCGGGACGCGTCGACTGCTGAGGATCGGCAAGATCTCCCTGAGGTTGGGGGCAAGGCCGCTGTAGGAGATGACAATCGCCACATGGTCGGGGCCCGAGGCGAGCGCCGTACGCACCTGCGCCTCGACGCTGCCGTAGCACGTCGCGCTTTTACCGGCGGAAAGCAAGCGATCGCGGAACATTCCCGCTGGATACAGGTTATGCGAGCCCGTGTAGATGTCCACGGTGTCGGCGCGCATGACGAGCTTGGCGGCGTAGTCGAGCTGTGCGGGGTCGAGCAGTTCCTGCGTTTCGGCCAAGGTGGTCTGGTAGAGCCCCTCCATGCGCTCCATTACCTGTGCGGGGGTGGAGGTGGCATCGAAGGGAAAGTTGATGTCCACGTCGCGCCGATTGCCCGCCTCGGTCGCCTGGCGGATGAGCTCGACCTTGAGGTCTTTGAATCCCTCGAGGCCGAGCTTTTTGCAAAAGCGGTGCACGCTCGCGACCGAAACGTTGGCGCACGCGGCAAATTCCTTAATGGAAAGCCCGCGCACATCCTCGCCCATGGCGAGGGCCGTTTGCCCAAGTTGTTGCTCGGTGGGGGTGAGGCTTTTGCCCTGCGTGATCTTTCGCCTGATATCCATATGGCTCCTATGCGTTTGCGTCGCGATAAACCAATCATAACGATAAATAAAACGTTCGGCTTGGCTGGGAGTTTTGGTCCGCCGGTCTATGAACGACGGACCGCTCGACGCCGTGCGGGCTCAACATGGGGGCACTGTCCTTGTTGGGCCGTTTGCGCCCGGGGCGTTACCCGAGCACACGTACGGGCCCCAAGAGGCCGCTGGGCTCGGAGGGCTCGGTCATGCCGAATATGTCGGGGACGGCGTGATCGAGGGTGTTGATGATGTCGATCGTAAGCGCGTGCTCACCGGCCAAAAGCGCGCCGACCTCAAAGCGGTAAGGCGGACAGATACGGGTGCCGAGGGATTTGCCGTCGAGGGCGACGGTTGCGGTCTCAAAGACCTCGCCAAGGTCGATGACGGTGCTGGTGACCGCTTCGCCCAGGACAAAGGAGGCCTGGTAGCGGAATGTGCCGGCCTTGCCGGGGAACTCGGCCGAGGAAAGGTCGTGCAGGTCTGCAAGCTCAACAGGCTCGCCAAAGGCATCGGTGCCAGGGGCAGAGAAGGCAACCGCCCAGGGCCCGTCGATGCATGCGGCTTCGTCTCCAACGGTTGCCGCGCCGGCGGAACCTGTAGCCCCAAGGACCACGATGCAGCTCTCGTAGGGAGCCAACTCGAGCGTGCCGTCAAAGGCGGCGGGCTCGGTGCCGTTGAGCAGGTCGAGGCGCGCGCCTGCAACGGGTGTGCCGTCGGCAAGCGCAACCTGAGTGGAGATACCCTGCTTGGGATGCTCGTTGACGAGCATCAGATAGCTCTCGCCCGCCCGCTCGTAGCGCAGTGCGCGCAGCCAGGGCTGGGGCTCGGCGCAAACCACGGTCTGCATGCCGGTATTGGCAAGTGTGCCTGCGAGCCCGGTGGTCGCCAGGAGTTTGATGCCGGCGAGCGCGGTTGCATCCAGGGAGGCAAAGCCCTCGCGGCCTGCAGTGTCGCCGTCGTAGCGCTTGTTCGGCAACTTATCCAGCGCGTACACGGCAACGCCCGCGGCTGCGGCGCGCGCGGCAAAGTCGAGCACGGCTCCGCCGACAAACTCGGCTCCGGGCATCACCAGGCAGCGGTATGCCTGGCCGTTCACGCTAAAGCCGCTACCGTCTGCGGCAATTTCAACGGCATAGCGCCCTGCGTCCTCAAATGCCTCTGCTGGCACGATGTCAAAGTCGACCTGCGCGCGCATAAGCTCGGAGGCGGCATGCTGCATAAAGTTCGCCTCGCCTGCCCACTCGGCGTCCGCATGGTAGAGAAGCGCCGCCGGGGTCGTTGCACGCCCGCCGCTCAGCAGACTCGCCGTACGGTTCATGTAGCTCATGAGCTGCCCAAAGTGTGCAAACTGGGGGTTTTGGCCATGCGCATAGAAATGCGGCGGGCAGTCCCAGTCGGGGAAGGCGGCCATGCTAAAGGCATGCGGCACAAACCAATTGACGCCGCGCACCAAAAAATGATCGGCGATCCACTTCATCTCGCGCAGGCCTTCGTGCCATCCAAATGCGCCAAAGACCTCGGCCATGCAGCGCCCCTGCTTTTTGGGGTCGAGGTGTGCTGCCGAGGAGCCCAGCTTGGGCAGCACGTAGTTATAGAACTCGAGGTCCCATACGCCGCGTCCGTAGCTGTGAAGGCCGCGGTCCATGCCGGGTACCAGCTGGTTGATCACGATGTCGACGCCCGCCATGTCCTGACCGCCCACGGCGCGGAAGTAGTGCCCGGCGCCCACGCCCAGGCGCGCGTGGCAGTCCTTGTCCTCGATAACGTGGCCGATGTACTGCACGCCGCGCGCGGCACCAGTCTCCGAGCTGGTCGCAGAAGCACTCCTTATAGAGGGTGCTCGCGATGTCCATATAGACGTGGCGTACGTGCGCGCCGGCCGGCTCGCGGTCCCACAGGTGCGGGAGCTCGGCCAGGTAGCGCTCGCCCAGTGCAGCGCGTAGGCGACGCTCAAGCTCGGCCGACCAGGGTAGGGGCGCGGTGGCCTTGCCGATGAGCGTGTCCGAGATGCCATCGGGGCCCGTGGTGCCCTTCTCGTTGGCAAATCCGGGCTCATCGGAGAAAAAGCCCAGGATCGTCTTGCCAAACTCATCGCCCAGATGCTCAAAATGCGGCTCGTAGACAGCATCGATGAGCTGCGCCACCGAGGCGCGGTCGACCATATTGATGTAGTCCTCGTTGTAGGAGGTCTTGCCGCTCGTGAACATCACGCATGCCTGCGTGAGGCCCGCAGGTGCATCGAAGACCAGGCGGCTGGGGTTGCCGTCTGCATCGTCGATTACTCGGTAAGCGACGTCGACGGGGCTGCCGTCCTGCATAAATGTCACGCCGTAGAAGCGCTCCGTTTTGTCGAGCATGTTGGCGAGCGCGATGCTCGCGGCGGACGTGGGGCCCACGATGTCGAACGTGCGGTGCGTGAGCACGATCTTGCGGAGCTCGGGCACGGCCTCCTCGACGGCGCCGTTGGCAAAGCCCGTGGGGAAGTGCGCATCGTCCAAGATCCAGAGCTTAAGGCCCAGCTGCTTGCACTCGTCAATGACAAAGCGCAAGTCGCGCCACCAGCCCTCGCCGCAAAAATCGGGGTGTGGGCGGCTTTCGAGACAGACCTCGTGGATGTCGGCGCCGGCGATCTTTTCCAGATACTCGGCAATGGTCTTATGGCTCTCGCCCTTCATCCACAAAAACGGAAGCACGTGGTTGTCGTATGTGCCCTCGAGCACCTGCTGATAGTACGCGGTCATGGATCCTCCTTGGCTCGATCGGTCTGCTGCATAGCACAGATTATGGACGCGTCGGCGCGTTCTGCTAATATCTGAATCACGACGAACTATGACCAAATCAACGATTGGCAAGCCATGGAGATCGACGAGCTCGAGCGTAGGCTCAGCGAACTGAGCACCAGTGAGATCGCTTATAAAGACGGCATGGCATTTGATTGGTCGATTATGACCGAGCATGTCGAAATCGACGGATGCCCAGTGCGCAAGATTGGGCAGCCAGGGTTTGCCTATGCCCAGCCCGGCATGCCGCGTGGCCTGACGATAAGGAAAAACTCGCGCTTTAATGCAGTTCCCGAGCACGTGCATGATTACGTGGAGATGAGCTATGTGTATCGCGGGCGCTGCCCGCAGACGGTGGCGGGGGAGAGGCTCGAGTTGCGCCGCAACGAGGTGCTTTTGCTCGACGCCCTTTGCCCTCATGCCGTGGCGGCGCTCGGCGAGGACGACATCATGCTGAGCATGACCGTTTCACGCTCTTTTTTGCGCCGGAGTCTCGAGTCGAGCCTCTCGCGCGAGAGCGCGGTCTCGCGGTTTTTGTTCAACGCGCTCAACAGCGAGACGGACCATCGGGGCCATGTCCGTTTTCATTGCGGCGAGAGCCGTCGGATTCGGCGCTACATGCAGGAGATGCTCTGCGAGCTGTACGACCCGAGCCCCAACGGTTCCGAGATCGTCCTGCGTCTGTTTCAGCTGTTTTTGGCCGAGCTCATGGATTGCTACGAGCGCGAGCTGGTGCGCGGCGCGGCGGACGGCGCGGCGGGGCCCACTGCCCTGGTGACGGGAATGCTTGGCTATATCGATCGCGAATTCGCTGCATGCTCCCTCGAGGGGATGGCGGCGGAGTTTGGCTTGAGCCCTAATTATGCGACGGCGCTCCTCAAGCGACATGTGGGCAAGACCTTTAGGCAACTTGTGCAGGAGCGACGCCTGGTGCGTGCGGCCGAGCTTCTGCGCGGTGGCGCCACGGCCGGGGCGGCTGCGCATGCGGTGGGCTATGAAAACATGAGCTTCTTCTACCGTAAGTTTCACGACAAGTATGGCTGTACCCCCGCGGCATACCGCCGGTAAGCGCGGGGCGGATCGTCTTCGCTCCTTCGGTGTCAAAAAGTTTCAGCTGCAGCGCTGTTGCAGCGCGCGTCTGCGAAAAGAAGTGTCCAAATCGGCGCCTTCGCCCTGGCCTGGAGCGACTCGGCGGCATACTCGTTTCATCAGCAACACGCATGAGCGAGGAGACACTTATGGGATTCCCCGAGGGTTTCTATTGGGGTGGCGCTACCGCCGCCAATCAGTTTGAGGGCGCTTGGAACGTGGACGGCCGCGGTCCGTCGGTCGACGACCACTTCTTGGGCGGCAGCTACAAGGAGCCGCGCCAGATTACGATCGACATCGACCCTAATCGCTTCTACCCCAACCATGACGGTATCGACTTTTACCATCACTACGAGGAGGACATCGCGCTGTTCGCCGAGATGGGCTTTACCATGTTCCGCATGTCCATCTCTTGGAGCCGCATCTTCCCCAACGGCGACGACGCCGAGCCCAACGAGGCCGGCCTCGCCTTCTACGACCGCGTCTTCGACTGCCTGCGCGCTCACAATATCGAGCCGCTCGTGACCCTGTCGCACTACGAGATGCCCTATCACCTGGTCGAGAAATACAACGGCTGGGCGAGCCGCGAGCTCATCGGCTTCTTTGAGAAGTACTGCCAGACCGTCTTCGACCGCTATCAGGACAAGGTCAAGTTCTGGCTCACCTTCAACGAGATCAACTGCGGCACTCAGGACATGGGCAACCTCTTTGAGACCAGCATGATTCAGGGCTTTGAGGGCCCGGCTTCGGCGGTCCATGCTACGCCGCAGGCTCGTATGCAGGCGCTGCATCACCAGTTTGTCGCCAGCGGCCGCGTCGTGCGCTATGCCCACGAGCATTACCCGCAGTTTAAGATGGGCAACATGGACTGCTTCATCCTCTCCTATGCCGCCACGTGCGATCCGGCCGACGTGTTCGCCACGCAGCAGGAGATGAATACCATGAACTGGTACTGCTCCGACGTGCAGGTGCGCGGCAAGTATCCGTTCTATGCCAAGCGCTTCTGGGCCGAGAACGATGTCGAGCTTGTGATGGAGGACGGTGACCTGCAGGATATCGCCGACGGCAAGGTCGACTTCTACACCTTTAGCTACTACATGTCCGGCACCGTGGGCACCCACAAGGATCACGAGATGACCGAGGGCAACATGACCTTTGGCGGCAAGAATCCCTATCTGGAGTCCACCGACTGGGGCTGGCAGATCGATCCGCTGGGTCTGCGCATCGCCCTCAACGAGATTTACGCCCGCTACGAGATTCCGCTGATGGTGGTCGAGAATGGCATGGGCGCCTACGATGAGGTCGAGGAGGACGGTTCCATCCACGACCCGTACCGCATCGCCTACTTGCAGAGCCACATCAAGGCCATGGGCGAGGCCATTGCCGACGGCGTCGACCTGATCGCCTACACCTGGTGGGGTCCCATCGACCTGGTGTCCGCCGGCACCGGCGAGATGCGCAAGCGCTATGGCTTCATCCACGTCGATAAGTACGACGACGGCACCGGTACCTACGAGCGCCGCCGCAAGGACAGCTTCTACGCCTACCAGAAGATCATCAAGTCCAACGGTGCCGAGGGCCTGGATTAATCGACAATATGAGCGCCACTGGGGAAAAGGTTTTGGGAAGGGCTTGGAAGGGCTTGCGATTCGAACCCTCACCTTAGTATTTTGGCCATTTGGCACTATAATCACCATAGGCATGCGCAAAACGTTGCGCTTAATCAAGAGGAGAAATCGTATGGGTCTGTTTGACATGTTCAAGAAGAAGGCTGAGCCCGCGGCTGCCGCTGCTCCGGCCTCCATCTCTGCTTCTGCCGGCGCCGACGTGCTGTGCTCGCCCGTCAAGGGCAAGGTCATCAAGATGGCCGACGTGCCCGATCCCGTCTTTGGTGGCGAGGTCCTGGGCAAGGGCTGTGCCGTGTGGCCCGAGGACGATCTGGTCTACGCTCCCTGCGACGGCAAGGTGACCGTCACCATGGGTCACGCCGTGGGCCTACAGTCCGATAGCGGCATCGAGGTTCTGGTGCACGTTGGCGTCGATACCGTCAACATGAACGGCGATGGCTTCGAGGGCTTCGTCAAGGCCGACGACGTCGTGAAGGCCGGCCAGCCCATGCTCAAGATCGACCGCGCCAAGATCGCCGCCGCCGGCTACAAGGACTGCGTCGTCGTGGCCGTGTCCAACACCGCCGAGTTTGCCGATGTCGAGCTCGCCGTCGAGGCCGACTCCGCTGTCGCCGCCGGTGACGCCATCGTTAAGGTCGTCCGCAAGTAAACTGCGGCATCATAAGGATGTGCAAGGGTGGTCGGGTTGTCCGGCCACCTTTTTTATTGCACCGCGGGGAAGCGTTTTATTGCACGTTGGGCGGGCTCGCAAACCGTTCGGACGCTAAAACGAACCGACCGCGCCTTCGTGCCGTCGAGGGTGTTAATAAGTTGATAGTATGGGCTTACTTTTTACAACGTGCGCCGCGTCTGGGAAGCGCGGTGCCGCTCATTGGGAGGAACAACATGAAAAAGAAGCTGCTGCTTGCGCCCCTCATGGCCGTCTTGGTTGCATGCGTGGTCGTGCTTTCCGGCTGTGGAGGTCCTTCGGTCGAGGAACTCATCACCGAGGATCTTACGACGCAGTTTGACGAGGTCAAGAACGGTGGCGACGACTTCCTCTCTGGTCTGGAGGAGGCTTCGGGCGACGAGTTCGAGCAGCTGGGTATCGATCCCAAGGAGTACGCCAAGACCTATCTCGAGGGCTTTGACTACAAGATCGGCGACGTGACGGTCGACGAGGACAAGGGTGTCGCGACCGCCGAGGTCTCTATCACCTGCAAGTCTATGAACAAGATCGTCGAGGACTTCTCCACTCAGTATCAGGAGAAGGTCGCTGCGCTTGACACGGTTCCTTCCGATGACGAGCTGTACAAGATGGCCGGTCAGGTTATGGTCGATGTGACCAAGGCCACCGAGCCCAGGAAGACCACGGTTATCTTCAAGTACACCTGCAACGACGACGGCGAGTGGTCTGCCGATGACTCCGTCAACTCCGAGATGATGGATGCAATGCTGAGCTAGTTTGTTGCGGCGTTTTACCAAACGCCGCAACTGCTCGACGCTGCGCGGGCACCAGAGCGACAACTTGTCATTCAAAGAGGACGGCATGACCAGAAGGTCTATGCCGTCCTCTTTTCATGCCAATTGGTTCGCTCTGGCGCCCGCTCGCTGGCATTGCTAAAACATCGATGTTACCGTGGTCCAAACTAGTCGTTGGGGGCGTTCTTGTTTGACCAGTCGTTTAAGAACGTCCCCGATGACTATTTGAATTGCTAATTTGTGAGGCTTCGGTAGTTTGTGTGACAAGGGGCTAGCCTAGGCAGCAACGCTCTTCGCTCCCTTCACGCCCTTCTTCCTCGCCTTCACCGGGCGACCCGGGAGCTGGGGCTGGCAGTCGCCGCACCTGAGCATGAGCAGGGCCACGAGGTTGTCGGTGTTGCGGAAGCCGTAGCCCATCCTCACCGTCACCTTGATCTTGTTGTTGATGGCCTCTACGCGCCCGTTGCTGATGCCGAGCTCGACTGCGGCGATGATGTCGTCGCGCCGGCGGCGCACCTTCTTCTCCACGGCGACGACCTTGGCGATCTTGCAGTAGGCGGCCCTGTGCATCCAGTCGTCGAGCAGCTCGGCGGCCTCGGAGCCGTCGGCTGCCCGGAAGACGGCCCGCAGGTCCTCCTTGAGCTCCCAGGCCCTGACCAGCCGCGAGCCGGCCCTCTTCTTGAGCGCCTCGAGCCTCGCCCTCTGGCCGTCGGTGAGGTCCTCGGGGTTCTTCACGAGCGCGTAGCGGCTGCCCTTGATGGAGGCCGCCTCCTCCTCGAGCGCCCTGACCTCCTCGGGCGGCAGCTCGCCTTTGGCAGGCCTGCCGCGCTTGCCCTCGGGCCTGGGCCTGGCGGCCCTGGCGGCGGCCCTGGCGGCGTTCCACTCCTCGCAGCGCACGGCGTCGAGCGCGTCGTTCATCCACTGGACCACGTGGAAGGGGTCCATGACCCACCTCGCGTTGGGGCAGCGGCGCTTGACCAGCTGCCTTATCCACCTCGCGCCGTCGGCGGTCACCACCTCTATGGCGCGCCTCTGCTCGCGCGTGAGCTCGTCGAGGAACAGGTTGAGCACGTCCTTGCCGGTGCCCTCGTGCGCCCAGATGAGGCAGCCGCGGTCGTGGTCGACGACCACCGTGACGTACTTGTGGCCCTTCTTGTACGACGTCTCGTCGATGCCGATGCGGCGCACGCCGTCGAACCTCGAGGCGCCGCGCGCGGCCTCCAGCTCGGCGTAGACGCGCCTGCACACGCCGCCCACGCTGTGCCACTCGACGCGGGCGAGCTCGGAGACCGCCGAGGCGGTGCAGCGGACCGCCAGCCACGCCACCCAGTCCTCGAAGTCGCGCGTGAAGCGCGCCCCGTGCCGCGCCCAGGGGACGGCCTCGGTGCGCACGCCGTGCTCCGGGCAGCGCACCCTGCAGGGCGCGTACTCCAGGTAGCAGGCCGAGCGCGCCAGGTCCATCGCCCTCCACAGCCTGGGGGCCCCGCGGTTCGCCATGTCGTAGAAGTCGCAGGCCCTGCCGCATACGGGGCAGCGGCGCTGCTCGCGCTTGTAGGGCCGGACGCTCACGACGATGCGCTCGGCCTCGATGCGCGCGCCCAGGACGACCGTGCGGGCCAGACCGAGGGCGAGAAGTAGTAGACTCTTCATGCGTCACACCTCTTCGGTTGTCTGAATTTGGCTTAGCAATCATAGGCGGATGACGCGGAAACGGCCCCTCCCGGGGCCGTTTCAGTTCCAGATCGTTGTTTTCGCCCGCTGAGCTGGGCCTATGCCGGAATCTCTCCCACAGAAACCACCGAAGAGCC
>URTD01000057.1 GCA_900550735.1 uncultured Collinsella sp. | reverse complement strand
TTCGGCGACCATCAGGACGTGATGGCCGCGCGTCAGACCGGCTTCGCGATGCTCGCCACTTCGTCCGTGCAGGAGGTGATGGACCTGGCAGGTATCGCGCATATCGTGTCGCTCAAGGCACGCGTTCCTTTCCTCCATTTCTTCGACGGATTCCGTACTTCGCACGAGATCCAGAAGATCGAGCTGATCGACGAAGCGGCGCTGACCGCGATGCTCGACCGCGACGCGCTGAAGGCGTTCCGTGCCGGAGCGCTCAACCCGGCGCATCCCGTTACGCGCGGCACGGCCCAGAACCCCGACATCTATTTCCAGACCCGCGAGGCGTCGAACAAGTTCTACGATGCGATTCCCGACATGGTAGCCGAGGCGATGGAGAAAATATCCAAGATCACGGGCCGCACCTATAAACCGTTTACCTACTACGGCGCTCCGGATGCCGACCGCGTGGTGATCGCCATGGGTTCGGTGACCGAAACGCTGAAGGAGACGGTCGATTACCTGAATGCCAAAGGCGAGAAGACGGGCGTGATGACCGTACATCTGTTCCGTCCCTTCTCCGTAAAATACCTGACCGCCGTGCTGCCCGAAACGGTGAAGCGTATCTGCGTGCTCGACCGCACGAAGGAGCCGGGAGCCAATGGCGATCCGCTCTATATGGATGTCGTGGAGGCTTTTGCCAACTGCAAGGAGATTCCCTGCGAGCGCAAGCCGCTCATCATCGGTGGCCGTTACGGTCTTTCGTCGAAAGACACCACTCCGGCGCAGATGCTGGCGGTTTTCGCCAATCTGAAGGCGAACGAACCCAAGAATCAGTTCACGGTGGGCATCGTGGACGATGTGACATTCCGTTCGCTGCCCGTAGGCGAGGAGATTTCGCTGGCGAAGCCCGGCACGTTCGAGGCCCTCTTCTTCGGACTGGGGGCAGACGGTACGGTGGGCGCCAACAAGAACTCGATCAAGATCATCGGCGACCACACCGACAAGTACGTCCAGGCCTACTTCCAGTACGACTCCAAGAAGACCGGCGGCGTCACCGTCTCGCACCTGCGCTTTGGTGATTCCCCGATCCGCTCGCCGTACTACGTGACCAAGGCCGACTTTGTCGCCTGCCACAACCCCAGCTACATCGTCAAGGGCTTCAAGATGGTCCGCGACGTCAAGCCGGGCGGCACCTTCCTGGTCAACTGCCAGTGGAGCGACGAGGAGTTCGCCGAGCACATGCCCGCCGTGGCCAAGCGCTATATCGCGAACAACAACGTCAACGTCTACCTGATCGACGCTATCGACCTGGCCGCCAAGGTCGGCATGGGCAAGCGCACCAACACGGTGCTTCAGTCCGCCTTCTTCGCGCTGGCCAAGGTTCTGCCCGCCGAGGACGCCCTGCAGTACATGAAGGACGCGGCCACCAAGTCCTACATGAAGAAGGGCCAGGCCATCGTCGACGCCAACCACAAGGCCATCGATGCCGGCGCTACCGCCTTCCGTAAGTTCGAGGTTCCGGCCGACTGGGCTACCGCCGAGGACGCCGCTCCCGTCGAGCTCTCCGAGGAGACCAAGTCCGCCATCGCCCAGCAGGTCAAGAACCTGCTCGAGCCCATCGATCGCATGGATGGCGACAGCCTGCCTGTTTCCGCCTTCGTCGGTTGCGCCGACGGCCAGTTTGAGCTGGGCGCCTCCGCATACGAGAAGCGCGGCGTCGCCGTCGTCGTTCCTCACTGGGACGAGACCAAGTGCATCCAGTGCAACCAGTGCGCTTATGTGTGCCCGCATGCCACCATCCGTCCGTTCGCGATGACCGAGGACGAGGCTGCCGCCGCGCCCGAGGCTACCCGCACGCTCGACGCCATGGGCCCCAAGGCCAAGGGCATGAAGTTCACCATGGCCGTGTCCCCGCTCGACTGCATGGGCTGCACCAACTGCGTCAAGGTCTGCCCCAAGGGTGCTCTCGAGATGGTTCCCACCGAGCAGGAGATGGACCAGCAGCCCGTTTGGGACTATATGGTCGAGAACGTCTCCGAGAAGAAGGAGCTCGTCGCGGCCAACGTCAAGGGCAGCCAGTTTAAGCAGCCCTACCTGGAGTTCTCCGGCTCCTGCGCCGGCTGCGCCGAGACCGCCTATGCACGTCTGGTGACCCAGGTCGCCGGCGACCGCATGTTCATCTCCAACGCCACCGGCTGCTCCTCCATTTGGGGCAACCCCGCTGCCACCGCTCCTTACTGCAAGGACAAGGACGGTCACGGCCCGGCGTGGAACAACTCCCTGTTCGAGGACAATGCCGAGCACGGTCTGGGCATGGCTGTTGGCTATGAGGCCGTTCAGCACAAGCTGATCGCCGCTACCCAGGACATCATCGCTGCCGATGGTCCGTCCGATGAGCTCAAGGCTGCCGGCCAGGCTTGGATCGACTCCGTCAACGACGCCGAGGCCTCCAAGACCGCTGCCGCTGCCTACGTTGCCGAGCTCGAGAAGTGCGGCTGCGACGCTTCCAAGGCGATCCTCGCCGACAAGGCTTACCTCACCAAGAAGTCCTTCTGGATCTTCGGCGGCGACGGTTGGGCCTACGACATCGGCTTCGGTGGCCTGGACCACGTCCTGGCTTCCGGCCACAACGTCAACGTCTTCGTCTTCGACACCGAGGTTTACTCCAACACCGGTGGTCAGGCCTCCAAGGCCTCGAACCTGGGTCAGGTCGCTCAGTTCGCCGCTGCCGGTAAGGTGACCAAGAAGAAGTCTCTGGCCGAGATTGCCATGAGCTACGGCTACGTCTACGTGGCGCAGGTCGCCATGGGCGCCAACCCGGCTCAGACCCTCAAGGCCATCCACGAGGCCGAGGCCTACGACGGCCCGTCCCTCATCATCGGCTACAGCCCCTGCGAGATGCACTCCATCAAGAAGGGCGGCATGCAGAACTGCCAGGCCGAGATGAAGAAGGCTGTCGAGTGCGGTTATTGGAACCTCTTCCGCTTCAACCCCGAGGCTGCTGCCGGCAAGAAGTTCTCGCTCGATTCCAAGGAGCCCGCGGGCGGTTATCAGGAGTTCCTGATGAACGAGGCCCGTTACGCTTCGCTGACGCGTTCCTTCCCCGAGCGCGCCGAGGAGCTCTTCAAGGAGAACGAACAGGCCGCCATGGACCGCTATGCTCACCTGCTGAAGCTCAAGACGGTGTACAACGAGGCCTAGGTCTCCCGCCGCAGGATCTGAGGGCTGACCTTCGCGGACGTCCTCGGACATGAAAGAACCCCCGCTGCGCACTACGTGCGGCGGGGGTTCTTTCGTCCTGCGGAATGTCCGCGAAGGTCAGCCCTCAGATCCTGCTACGACTACGTCCTCGGATTGTGTGGGCGGATGAAGGACGTAGTTGGCCGGGTATCCCGTTCCTTTCGCTGTTTCGCGGCTTTGCCGCGAAACCTCGCGCCACTTTGGGGATGGATGGGGGACTTGGCTGTTGCCGCCTTTTCGGAGCGCTTCTTTATTCCTTTTGCTGGATGAAAAGCCCCTTGTTTTTGCAGTGGTGCATACTTGACTTATAAGTGCATAGAATCTCGCATAGCGCGAGTAAGATATTGCGCTGTCCGTTTTGTGTTTAGCAGAGATGTAGTTTGCATAATCCGACATAATCCTCGCTTCATTTAAATAAAGTCGCACGTAAATTACGTAGATATGTCTGAGCTGGAGTTCTGTACGCTGAGCGGACAAAAACGACCGTTCACCGTTCCGCTATTTTCAAAATGAATAAAATGAGCGATAAAGAGAATATAAACCTTAATAAACTCGCGTATCGCACGGACGCAGGTTATTAATGGGTTGTAGGCCTTTTACAGAAAGGATTCCAGCAATGTCTAAGCCTCTTGGCAAGCCCGATCGTATCGTCGTCGCCCTTGGCGGCAACGCCCTCGGCAACAACCCCGTCGAGCAGATCGAGGCCGTGAGCAACACCGCCCACGCTCTTCTCGGCCTGATCGAGCAGGGCAACGAGATCATCATCACCCACGGCAACGGCCCGCAGGTCGGCATGATCCAGAACGCCTTCGCCGCCGCCCACGACGCCATCGGCACCCCCGAGATGCCGCTGCCCGAGTGCGGCGCCATGTCCCAGGGCTACATCGGCTATCACCTGCAGCAGGGCATCGGCCGCGAGATGCACAAGCGCTATAAGCGCTGGCACGCCGCAACCGTCGTCACCCAGATCGAGTGCGACCCCGACGACCCCGCGTTCAAGAACCCGACCAAGCCGATCGGCCCCTTCTACACCGAGGAGCAGGCCAAGGAGTTCATGGCCGAGGACCCCTCCAAGGTCTTCGTCGAGGATTCCGGCCGCGGCTGGCGTCGCGTCGTCGCCTCCCCCGATCCCAAGAAGATCGTCGAGGCCGACTCCATCCTCAACCTGCTCGACAACGAGTTCATCGTCATCGCCTGCGGTGGCGGCGGCATCCCCGTCGTCCGCGACTACGAGAACAAGGGCTGCTACAAGGGCGTTCCCGCCGTCATCGACAAGGACCTGGGCGGCGAGCTGCTGGCCGAGGACTGCGACGCCGACGTCCTGTTCCTGCTGACCGCCGTCGAGCATGTCGCCATCAACTTCGGCAAGCCCAACCAGGAGGAGCTCGAGGACATCACCGCCGACGAGGCCGAGCGCCTGGCCGACGAGGGCCAGTTCGGCAAGGGCTCCATGGAGCCCAAGGTCCGCGCCGCCATCAAGTTCGCCCGCTCCCGCAAGGGCCGCACCTGCATCATCGGCGCCCTGGACAAGGCCGCCGAGACCATGGCCGGCCTCTCCGGTACCCGCATCCACGAGTAGCCTCTGCTCCATTGCCTCTCTCGTGGGCGCCGGGCAAGGCGCCCACAAACTAGCCTCTCTTCATGAGCCCCGCAGTCCGCTCCGACTGCGGGGCTTTTGCTATTCACCTAGTCATTGGGGACGTTCTTAAATGACTAGCCAAAGGGGACGCTCTTGCCGCGAGCAGGTACGGCACCTGGGGATTTACGACTAAGGGGCTAGTACGTCAGATCGTGAGTTGCCTGAAACCAAACGACGACACCTAAGACACGAAGGCGATGCCTGTCCAGAGTGATGTTGGGTTCTTCTGTCAAATAGGAATACGTTGACAGCGCAATCGTATTCCCTCGGATTTCATATCGCCGAATAACTATGGCTGATGCGTCTACCATGGCAACGACGGTGCATCCGTTCCACGGTTTAGCAACAGGATCGACCAGCAGAACACTGCTTTGCGGATAGCAGCGTGACATGCCGCTGCCGTTCATCTGAACTAGAAAGCCTCCCGGGTGCCTTTCAAGTACGGGTCCTGGAACGAAGGTGCGCCCACTGTTCTTAAGACTAAAGCCACCGTTGCGGCGTACGATTTTATAGATTTCGCATTCTTCGTTTTGGGCCACGTTCTGGCTATTCTCAGGCCGCGAGCTTAAGCCGGCAGAAGCAAGGCCGCTATTACTTGCGGCGAGCTCATCAAACGTTACATCGAAAAGCTCGGTCAGCTTATCGAGAGTCGACACCTTGACGGCGGTGTGTCCACGTTCCCAACGGCATACCGTTTCTTTGGTAACGCCGAGCATGTCGGCAAATTGCTGCTGCGTCAAGCCTTCGCGGGTTCTAAGGCATTTAATGTTATCCCCTTGGGCCATGTTATTCATCACGCCTAAGTGGCAAGCACAAACAGTTGGGCCCGCCAAAGCCGTTTGTCAGCTCGTGTATGGAAATGGGAACAAGATCGATTCCGGCCTGTTCAAGAGCAGCGTTCGTCGCTTGATTCTCTTCATAGACACAGACTTTGCCCGGTCGGAGGCACAGCACACTGGCTGCGTTATTCGTGCACTCTTTTTCTGCCAAATTGGGATTAGATCCACCGCAGGGAATAAAACGAAGCTCGGGTATGCCGAGCGCGGCGGCCAGTGCCTCCTTGACTCCTTTTTCGACGGCGTGAATCTGGCAGAGATTCTCTGCTCGATTTCGCGTAATCTGATAAGAGCGAGATTCCGCGAGTAGCTGGGGGTCGACAACAAAAGTATCGTAGTCGACCCGGCTTAGGTACGTATCAAGATGGATACACAGGCTCCGCTCGGGTACCTCAATTGCCCATACGGCGTCGATGCTCGAGTCGGGATTCCACAGGAGGGTACGAGCGAGCATATCGATGGCTGCAGATTCGGTTCTCTGAGAGATGCCGACTGCGACATTATGAGCATCAAGATTGATGATATCGCCCCCTTCAATATGGAAGGTCGAATCGTGACGATAAAACGAGGGCGTGTCCTTGAAATTGGGATGGTATTTAAAAATCGTTTGGTAGAGCGCTACTTCGCGATTGCGCTCGGGCCAATACATGTGGTTGAAGGAGATGCCGGAGCCGATGGTGCTTACCGGGTCGCGCACGAACCACATGGTGTTTAATGGGCTAACGAGCAGCTCGTCAGGGGCATAGGCCTCGCCGGTTAATTCGGCGAGTCTGTCCCCGCCGTCGAAGCAGTATGTAACTTGCCCGTGGCGGATGCCGCCAATCGATGCCGAGACGAGCTCCTGCGCCGATCGGGTGTGTTCAAGATGCTCGCGGACTGCTTGCTGCAGCTCGGCGCCAATCGCGCCGCATTCATCGACAAAGGAATCGACAAAAGATGCTCGAGCTTCGGGGCACGAGTCAAGCGCTTCTATAAGAAGTTGGTCGAGATACAGAACCTCTACGCCTTCATGCTCGAGCACTGAGGTATAGGCATCACACTCAGCTAGGGCTCTATCCAAGTCAAATAGGCTGCTCGATGGTCTTAGGCTAAAAACTTGGCCAAAATGGCCTTCGGGATAGTTTTGGGTTTCGATACCGGGTCGATATAAAAGGGCCTGTTTAAGCTTACCGATTTCGCTGGTGACATGAATTGGCATTAGAACGCTCGCTTTAATTCGGATGATGACTGATGTCAATTATCGTTCTGCTGGGAGAAGTTTAAGTGAGTATGTTGTGGGTATCGGTGGACGGCTTAAGCTCTTGATTGAAAGTCACCAATTGATAAAAAATATCAATTTAGTTCGATAATTGAGCTTATATATCAACTAAAACCCGTCTGCCTTTTAATACTATCCATTCGCATAAATATCTAATGTCAACTGGCGTGAAAACCGAATAATAAGGTTGCCGGCGAAAAGCTCGTATCGAAAACCTGCAAACTAAAGGAGGCATAATGGCCGAAGTGCAAAAGAAACGTGGGCTACGAATTCCGCACGTCTACACCATTATCTTCATTCTCATGGTGTTGACCGCAGCTCTTACGTGGATCGTTCCCTCCGGCTCGTTTGAGAGGCAGGAGCTCAACGGACGCGAGGTCACTGTTGCTGGAACATATGAGTCCGTTGAAAAGGTTTATGCGGACGAAGACGGCGCTGAGGTTGACCTGAAGCAAGGCCTGTTCGATGTGCTCGAGGCTCCTGCGGTGGGAATTCAGCAGGCAGTTGAGGTCGTTGCCTTTATTCTGATTGTCGGCGGATCCTTTCAGGTCATTACTGCCACTGGAGCTATCACCAGCGGCGTGGCGCGCATCGTTAAGAAGTTCAAGAGTAAAGACATCCTGATTATTCCGATTTTGATGGCGGTTTTTGCGCTGGGCGGTAGCACGTTCGGCATGGCGGAGGAGACCCTTCCATTTTTTGCCATCTTGCTGCCGATTGTTATGGCTATGGGATATGACTCCATTGCGGCCTTTATGATCGTGTTCGTTGGCGCCCGTATTGGCTATATCGCATCGACGGTCAACCCCTTCAATGTTTTGATTGCTCAGGGAATTCTGAATATCCAGGGTAATCCCCAGCTCTGGCTTCGCGTTGTTGCCCTTGTTGTGCTGACCGCCATCGCTATTGCCTGGGTCGTGTTGTACGCTCGAAGGGTGAAGAAGAACCCCGAGTCCTCGATTGCTTACGCTGATGATATCGAGAAGCGCAAAGAGCATGCGTCAAATGACGAGCTGCTCGAAGCCGATTTCACCGGGCGCCAGAAGGCCGTAATCATCGTATTCGTGCTTGGAATCGTCGCCATTGTCTGGGGTCTTGTCACCCAGGGCTGGTATATGAACGAGATCTCTGCAGTCTTTATGGCTATGGCGCTTCTGTCTGGCATCGTATCGGGCATGAGCGAGAAGGAGATTGCTACAGAGTTTGTTAAGGGTTTGGGCGACTTTGTTTTCTCTGCGGTCGTGGTTGGTCTTGCTCGAGGCATTTTGGTTATCGCCAACGATGGCTTGATTATCGATACGGTCCTAAACGCTCTTGCGAATGGCCTTGCCGGAATCCCCCCTGTTCTCTTTACCAGCATTTTGTATGTCGTTGACAACTTGCTCTCGATTCTGGTTCCCAGCTCTTCGGGCATCGCGGCGCTCACCATCCCCATCTTTGGGCCTCTGGTTGAGCTCATGGGGCTAAATCCAGAAGCTGCGGTTACTGGCCTTTCGATGGGATCTGCAGCGATGTCGCTGATTTCTCCCACCAGCGCAATGCTTGTCGCCGGTCTTGGTGTTTGCAAGATCTCTCTTGGCCAGTGGTGGCGAGTTTCCTGGAAGTTCTTCCTTGTGGTCAGTGTGGTCTGTCTCGTATTTACCGCGGTATCCGGTCTGCTTCCGATTGTCTAGCAAACGAAACGACAACTTTGTAAGCCATTGCAATAACTATTGAGCTCTAATCCAGAAAGGAACGATGATGAGCAAAGGTCTGAACGTTCATAGCGAAATTGGCGCCCTCAAGAAGGTGTGCGTGCACCGACCGGGCTTGGACCTGGTAAACATGAAGGCGGAGGATTTTGAGCGCGCCTGGATTCACGACGCGTTTTATCTCGAGTATGCCCAGCGAGAGCATGACGAGTTTACTAATCTTCTTCGCGGTGCTGGCGCCGAGGTCGTTTATATGGAGGACTTGCTTGCCGAGACTTTCGATCAGGTTGAGGGTTCTCGTGCCGAGTTTATGAGCAAGTTTGTTCCCGAGGCCAAGATCGAGAACCTGGCACTTCGTCAGGCAGTCGTGGAGAAGCTCGACTCCATCAAGGACAACAAAGAGTTTGTCCTTACCGCTATGGGCGGCCTCTATGTACGCGATCTCGAGATTCCGCATGTGGGCGGTTCCCTTGCGGCCATGGATAGCGACGAGCTAAAGCCCGACGAAATGGTCTTGTTCCCGATGCCCGCCTCCTACTTCTCGCGCGATCCGATCGCTGTGGTCGGCAAGGGTGCGATGATGAACCGCATGTACTGGCATCAGCGCAACCGTGAGGTCGTATTCTATGAGACGATCATGCGCCACCATCCTGATTATGCTGGGTCTCCGCTTTGGTACGACCACAATAGCGATTGGCATATCGAAGGCGGCGACGTTCTGAACATTAACGCCACCACGCTTGCAATCGGTATTTCCGAGCGTACCCAGACCGCGGCCATCGACCAGCTTGCCAAGAATCTGTTCTGGGGCACGGGAGAGTCCGAGATCGAGCAGGTATTTGCCATCAAGATCCCCCACGGCTATGCCTATATGCATCTTGATACGGTTTGTACTCAGGTTGATTACGATAAGTTTACCGTCTACCCCGGTATCTACGAGACGCTTCGTGCCTATCGACTCACCAAAGGCGATTCGGATGGCGAGGTCTTTATCGAGGAGATCGAGGGAACGATTCAGCAGATTCTTGAAATGGCAACCGGTATCGACCATATCACGATGATCGAATGCGGTGCCGGCGATCCGATCGAGGCATCCCGTGAGCAGTGGAACGATGGTTCCAACACGCTTGCTGTTGCGCCGGGTAAGGTGTGCGTCTATGAGCGCAACGTTGTTACCAATGATGCGCTTTATAAGGCGGGCGTTGAGCTGCTGGTTGCTCCTTCCGAAGAGCTGTCTCGTGGTCGTGGTGGCCCGCGCTGCATGACCATGCCGTTCTGGCGCGAAGAGATTTAATTCCGTTCTGGTCCGAGATGTGCGGATGCGCGTTCTTCGCGCGCCGCGCACTCATCAATTAGGTTAATAATGAAAGGAACCTATCATGGCACTGAATCTTTCTGGTCGTAGTTTTCTGACCCTGCTTGATTTCACTACCGAGGAGATCGAGTATATGCTCGAGCTTTCGAAGGACTTTAAGAATCTCAAGCGCATGGGCGCTCCCCATCGTTATCTTGAGGGCAAGAACATCGTTCTGCTGTTTGAAAAGACTTCGACGCGTACGCGCTGCGCCTTCGAGGTGGGCGGCATGGATCTTGGCTTAGGTGTAACCTACCTTGATCCCGGTTCGTCGCAGATGGGCAAAAAGGAGTCCATTGAGGATACCGCCCGCGTGCTTGGTCGCATGTACGACGGTATCGAGTACCGTGGCTCTGACCAGTCCATTGTTGAGGAGCTCGCCGATAAAGCCGGCGTTCCCGTGTGGAATGGTCTCACCAATGAGTATCACCCGACCCAGGCTTTGGCGGACATCCTTACGATGCGCGAGGAATTCGGCGACACGCGTGGCCTCAAGCTGACCTATCTCGGCAAGGAGCAGGGCAATGTAAGCGATTCCCTCATGGTGATCTGCGCCAAGCTCGGCATCAACTTCTGCTCTTGTGGTCCGAAAGGCGACGTTGAGGGCGCTACCCACTTTGATCCCGAGCTGCTTGAGACTTGCCAGAAGATCGCCGAGGAAAATGGCTGCACCATTCAGCTTACTGACAACATCGATGAAGGCGTAAAGGATGCCGATGTTATTTACACCGATGTCTGGGTTGGCATGGGCCAGGCTGAGGAGCTCTGGAAGAGCCGTATCAAGCTGCTCTCCCCGTACCGCGTAACCTCGGAGGTCATGGCGAAGGCAAACCCCAACGCTATCTTCATGCATTGTCTCCCGAGCTTCCATGATACCAAGACCACCATCGGAGCCCAGATTGCGGAGAAGTTTGGAATAAACGAGATGGAAGTGACGGATGAAGTGTTTG
>URTD01000056.1 GCA_900550735.1 uncultured Collinsella sp. | reverse complement strand
GAACTGGACGCCGGAGCAGGTGAAAAAGGACCTGACCGGCGAGCAGCTGCTCTCCACCATGGAAGGCAGCCGCGACCTCGTTGCGGAGGTTCTCGAGGAGATCGCGCACGAGCCGCACCACGAGCATCATCATCACCACCATGACCACGAGCATGATGAGCACGAGCATGAGCATGAGCACGAGCACCACCACGACCATGACCACGGGGACTCCTGCTCCTGCGGCCATCACCACACCCAGGAGGAGCTGGACGCCGCCATCGCCGCCTACTACGTCATCGGCCCGGCCGAGGCGTTCTCCAACCTGGCACGTTTCGACGGCATTCGCTACGGCTATCAGGAGGAGGGCTGCGCCAACCTGTCCGACCAGAGCTCGCTGTCGCGCGCCCACGGCTTTGGCGCCGAGGCCAAGCGCCGTCAGATGCTCGGCGCCTACCTGCTGAGCTCGGGCGTGTACGACAAGTACTACTACGCCGCGCAAAAGGCCCGCACGCTCATCACGCAGGACTACGATGCCGCGTATGCCAAGGTGGACACCATCCTTATGCCCGCCTCGCCGCGCACGGCCTTTAAGTTTGGCGAAATCAGCGACCCCACGCAGATGTACCTCTCCGACCTGTACACCATCTCGCTCAACATCTGCGGCAACGGTGGTATCTCGGTGCCGCTGGGCCTGGGCGAGGATACTCAGCTGCCCGTTTCTGCCCAGCTGGTGGGTCCGGCGTTTAAGGACCGTCAGCTGCTCACGTTTGCCCGCGCCCTGGAGCGCGGCTTTGCCGATGCTGCCACGGGTGCGCCCGCGCTTTCCGTCGCGCCCGATTTTGCCGGGAAGGGAGGCGAGCTGTAATGAAGGAGCTTTCCGAGGTCCTGCAGGATTGGGAGGCCGTGATCGGCCTGGAGATCCATACCGAGCTCACCGCACTCGACACCAAGATGTTCTGCAACTGCAAGCTCAGCCACGATGACGAGCCCAACGACAACGTGTGCCCGGTGTGCCTGGGCCTGCCCGGCGCCCTGCCGGTGCCCAACAAACGCGCCATCGAGAGCATCGTCAAGGCCGGTCTCGCCACCAACTGCGAGATTCAGCGCCACTCGATGTTCTACCGCAAGCACTACTTCTATCCCGATATGGCCAAGAACTTCCAGACCACGCAGGGTCCGGTCGCCTTTGCCATGTACGGCCACCTGGATCTTGACGTGACCGGTCGCGGTGCCGCCGAGCGCCCCGACTGCGCGTTTGGCGAGGCCGAGGCCCAGAGCCTGGCGAGCGCCTCGGCCCCTATGAATCCAAGACAGTCAATCGCGCCTCGGCCAACGCCGAGGGCCTGTCCACGTCCATGACGTCGACCATGCGCGAGGGCAACCAGCGTGCCGGCCATCTGGCCAGTTATGACGCGTCCAACCTGCAGATGCCCGAGCGCCGCGAGGATGGTTCCTACACGGTGCCCATCCGCATCCTGCGCATCCACATGGAGGAGGACGCCGCCAAGATGGTGCACGTGGGCGGCGCCGAGGGCCGCATTACCGCTGCGGCCGAGTCGCTCGTCGACTACAACCGTTGCGGCACGCCGCTGATTGAGCTCGTCACCGAGCCCGACCTGCGCACGCCTGAGGAGGCTCGCCTGTTTATGGAGAAGCTCCGTCGCATCTTTGTGACGCTGGGCATTTCGGACTGCTCCATGGAGAAGGGCTCCATGCGCTGCGACGGCAACGTGTCGCTGCGCCGCCGCGGCGAGACCAAGCTGGGCACCAAGACCGAGCTTAAGAACCTCAACTCGTTTAAGAGCCTGCACGACGGCCTTGCCTACGAGATTTGCCGTCAGGCCGAGGTGCTCGAGGAGGGCGGCATCATCTATCAGGAGACCCGCCACTGGGAGCCCAGCCGCAAGCGCACCGTGGTCATGCGTGTGAAGGAGACGGCCGACGACTATCGTCTGTTCCCCGATCCCGACCTGGCACCGTTCGATCTGGACGACGAGTTCATCGACCGCTGCCGTGGCGAGATCCCCGAGCTGCCCGATGCCAAGCGCGCCCGTTTTGAGGCCGACTTTGGCATTAAGGCGGCCGATGCCGAGCAGATTGCCGGCGACCCGGAGTTCGCCGAGTTCTTTGAGGCCGCCGCTGCTGGAATGGCTGGCAAGGAGGCCCAGACGGTCGCGAACTTGCTGGTCAACGAGATGATTGCCTACCTTAAGGGCGCCGGCGTCTCGCTGACAGAGTCCGGTATTGTGCCGGCTCAGGTGGCGGCGCTTGCTAAACTGCTGGCGACCGATGCCATCAGCTCCAACCAGGCTCACGAGGTCTTTGAGGCCATGGCCCAGACCGGCGACGACCCCAACAAGATCGTCGACGAGCGCGGCATGCGTCAGGTGAGCGATGCCGGCGCGCTGCAGCCGATTGTGGACGAGGTGCTGGCAAACTGTGCCGATCAGGCGCAGCAGTATCGTGACGGCAACCAGAAGGTCATCGGCTTTTTGGTGGGCCAGTGCATGAAGGCGAGCCGCGGCAAGGGCAACCCGAAGCTCTTCAACGAGTTGCTGAGAACGTCGCTCTCGTAAACGGGAGCCCGGGAGCCCCGGCAGGGCGGGTGCTTCCCCAAAATTTCGAACAGTCCTGCGCAAGACGAAGGCCACATTAAGTGGCCTTCTTTGCGTGCGGAACTCATTTTGAGCAAGCACCCGCCCTGCCGGGGCTCCCGGGTTCCGTGACGACTCGGCCGTTCGGGTCAGGCGGGCTGATAGGAAAGATGGTGACGGAGGCGCAAAATGCGCCTCCGCCTTTTGAATGTGATGAAAGTGTGGCGAAATGAGCTTAAAACTTCCGTAAATGTGATAAATGTCACGTTTTACCTAGGGTAAAATGTGGGAAATATCACGTTTACGGAAGTTTCTTTGCGGGAGGTTCGGTCATGCAGCGAGATATCATTGCCAAGCTTAACGCTTGGAAAGCGTCAGAATATCGTAAGCCGCTTATCCTTAAGGGGGCGCGCCAGGTTGGAAAGACATGGGCGCTTAAGGAGTTCGGACGAACCTCGTACCGCAATTTTGTGTATCTGACGCTCGAGGAGCCGTCACCTGGGGTACAGAGCGAGTACGCTCAGTTTTTCGAAGGTACGCGCGATCCTCGACGGATCATCTCAAACCTTTCCCTGGCACTTGGACAGCCTATCGATCCCGGCGAAACGCTGCTTATTATTGACGAGATCCAGGATTGTCCTTCTGCAGTCGGCGCCCTTAAATACTTCTGTGACGAGGCCCCCGAGTATCACGTCGCATGCGCAGGGTCTTTGTTGGGCGTTCGCTTGTCCCGTGAGACCAGCGCTTTTCCGGTGGGAAAGGTCGAGTTCATGGAGATGCGCCCCATGAGCTTTTCCGAGTTTCTGAAAGCCGAGGGCGCTGCAAACTACGACGAATACCTTGGCGGCCTGGATCAGATCGAGACAGTGCCCGATTTCTTCCATGTCCGTCTCGTCGAGCATCTTCGTCGTTATTTTGCATGCGGCGGCATGCCAGAGGCTCTTGGCCGGTGGGCGGAGACGGGCGATATCGTTCAGGTCGATAAGGTGTTGTCTGATCTCTTGGATTCCTACGAGCGCGATTTTGCCAAGCATGGTGGCCGTGCGCAGTTCGCCAAGCTTTCGCAAATATGGAACTCGATTCCAGCTCAGTTGGCGCGCGAGAACAAAAAGTTCGTTTGGGGTGCGGTGCGCGAGGGGGCTCGTGCTCGAGAATACGAGGATGCTCTGGAATGGCTTGCCGATGCTGGGCTCATCACGGCGGTTCGCCTTAATGCTGCCGGTGGTGTGCCGCTCTCTGCGTACGATGACCTCAAGGCATTTAAAGTCTACTGTCTTGATGTCGGCTTGCTGCGCCGCATGGCAAGGCTGGATGCGTCCGCTTTTGCCATCTCGGATGCGCTATTTTCGGAGTTCAAAGGTTCGTTCGCCGAGAACTATGTGCTTCAGGCATTACTTTCACAGTTAGATGCTGCTCCGCGTTATTGGACAAACGAGAAGCCGAAGCACGAAGTCGATTTTTTGATTCAAGTCGGAAACGAAATCGTTCCCGTCGAGGTCAAATCGGGAGAGGTCGTTCATTCCAAGAGCCTTAAGTACTATGCCGACAGGCATGCGGAGACGACTCCATTGAGGGTCCGCTACTCACTTAAGAACCTAAAGCTCGACGACGGGGTGCTCAACATTCCGTTGTATTTGGCTGATCGATCTGTCCCTCTTATCAAAAAGGCGCTTGATTGTGCGCATCTTGACGTTTAGATCCTGGGTGAGCTGACGGGCGGTGGCTAATTAATCGCTCCGTTACGGCCAGGGAGCTTGGGCCTTAGCGATGCTTGCTTCGCCAAGCGGTGGGGGTGGTGCCGGTGTGTTGCTTGAAGGCTTGGGCGAAGGCGGCCTGCTGAGGGTAGCCTAGACGCTCTGCCACCTGCGCTATCGTGAGCGCGCTGTCGGCCAAAAGGTCCTGTGCTCGCTCCATACGGCGTCTGCGAATGTAGGCGCCCAGGGACTCGCCAGTTTGGGCCATAAAGGTGGCGCATAGTTTGGAGCGGCTTGTGTAGAGCCTCTCGGCCACCTCGTTGATACCCACACGTCTGCCTTTGTCGAGCGCGCGCTCAATCATTGCCGTTGCTTCTTCGGCAATGGTTATGCTGACGTGTGTGTCTGCCGCCTGCCGCGCCTGCTTGTGGGCCGCGCGCGAACAGGCGAGCTCCGCGACCATGGTCTCCACGATGCCCTGCATATAGACGTGTCCGCCTACGGTGCGGGCGCGGTCCTCGTTAATCCGGCGCAGCGTGTGGCAGATGGCAGACGTCGCCTCCTCGTGCCATGGCTCGGCAAACGCCTCAAAGATTCCCGCGAACTCGGTGGGATAGCGGTGCTCCAGTTCGTCAAAATATCCAGGCAAAAAGAGTACCGAGCACGAGTGATAGAGCCGCCCCGCAAACAGCGGGCTTAATTCTTCGCCGCAGCTATCTTGGATAAAGCTGCAAACGGCATTGTTTGGCCACGGTCCATGCAATGGTTTGAGGTTCGCGGGCGTTATGCCAGCCTCGGGCATGCATGTAAGTGTGGGCGCGCTGACCTCGCTCACGCAGGCGTATGGCTCGGGTGTGTATTCGGCCAGGTACATATCGTGCGTCGGGGTGATGAAATGCTCCATGATAATGCAGGCAGGGGAGAGGGGCATGATCCATGCGCGGCCGTGCGCCCGGTCGTTTGCCACCTCGCCGGTAAAGACGGCGCCCTTGCCGGTAAGCTCCAGGCCAAACTGCTCGAATTGCGGTGCGTAGAGCTCGGTTATGTCGGTCGCGGCCCGATGCATTTTCAAAAGCGTCCCTTTCCTTTGCAGAAACGTCCACGCCTGGCTCGATTGTGTGCCTTGGCTAACATATCGATGATAAATTGAATACGGTTAACTCTCAAGCCGTTAGAAAGGAATCTCATGGCAAAGGGATCAAAAGGGGAAGGTGGAGGCATCGGCGAGTTGCTCGCGTATGCCGGTGACCGCAAATTCCTAACGTATTTGGGCATGGCGCTCTCGGCGCTCTCGCAGCTGCTGAGCTTTGGCCCGTACGTCTGCATCTGGTTTGTCGCGCGAGACCTTATCGCTGTGGCGCCTAACTGGAGCGAAGCCTGCGACATCGCGACGTATGGCTGGTGGGCCGTGGGTTTTGCCCTGGCAAGCATCGTAGTTTATTTCGTGGGGCTCATGTGCACGCATCTGTCCGCGTTTCGCTGCGCGTCCAATATCCGCAAGACTACGAGCGAGCACCTGCTTAAGCTGCCGCTTGGCTACTTTGACACGCACGCCACCGGTGAGCTGCGTCGTGTTGTAGACGGATGCGCCGCCTCCACCGAGACTCTGCTCGCGCACATGCTGCCCGATATCGCAGGCGCCGCCGCCATGGTCGTGGGCCTGCTCGTGTTGCTGTTCGCCCTCGATTGGCGCTTGGGCGCGGCATGCCTTATCTCGGTCGTCGTTTCGTTTGGCGCCATGGCCACCATGATGGGCGGCAAAGGCGCCGAGTTCATGAAGGCCTACATGGGAGCGCTGGTCAAGATGAACAAGACCGGCACCGAATACGTACGCGGCATCCCCGTGGTCAAGGTGTTTCAGCAGACGGTCTACTCCTTCAAGGCTTTCCACGATGCGATCGCCGAATACGCCGACATGGCACAAAACTATGCGGGCACGTTCTGCCGAGGTCCGCAGGTACTCAACCTTACCGCGCTCAATGGTCTTGTGGCATTCCTGTTGCCCGTGGCGTTGCTGTTGGCGCCGGGCGAGACGGACTTCGCGCATTTTATGGCAAACTTCACGTTTTACGCGATATTTTCTGCCGTGGTTCCGACGGCCATGACCAAGCTCATGTTTGTGGGCGAGGCCTCTCAGATGAGTGCCGATTCGCTGGCTCGTATTCGAAGCGTCATGGATTCCAAGCAGCTCTCCGTGCCCGCCCAACCCAAGCACCCTGCCGGCGGCGACGTGCGATTTGAGGACGTGAGCTTTACCTACGAGGGCGCCGAAGCGCCTGCCGTCAACCATGCGAGTTTTAGCGTTCCCGCTGGTAGCACCCTCGCCCTGGTGGGTCCCTCGGGTGGCGGTAAGTCAACCTGCGCAAGCCTGATCCCGCGTTTTTGGGATGTTTCCTCGGGCCGTGTGCTCGTAGGCGGTGTGGACGTTCGCGATATGGATCCGCACGAGCTTATGGACCAGGTTGCCTTCGTGTTCCAGACCAACCAGCTGTTCCGGCAAACACTTGCCGATAACGTGCGCGCCTCCAAGCCTACGGCCACTGACGACGAAGTGCGTGCGGCCCTCTCGGCAGCTCAGTGCGACGACATTGTGGCCAAGCTCCCGCAGGGCATCAATACCATGCTCGGCGCCGGCGGAGCATATCTTTCGGGCGGCGAGGTCCAGCGCGTGGCACTCGCCCGCGCGATCCTTAAAGACGCGCCTATCGTGGTGCTCGATGAGGCCACGGCGTTTGCCGATCCCGAGAACGAGGCGCTCATCCAGCGCGCCTTTAGCAAGCTGGCGGCGGGTCGCACGGTCATTATGATTGCGCACCGACTCTCGACTGTAGTGGGCGCAGACCAAATCGTGGTGCTCAACCAGGGCAGCGTGCAGGAGTCGGGTACCCATGCCGAGTTACTGTCCCAAGAGGGTCTGTATGCCAAGATGTGGGCCGAATACGAACAGGCCGCGAGCTGGAAAATCACTGCAGCGACCGCGGATGCCGCCGTCACGAAGGGAGGCGAGGCCTAAATGTTCGCCTCATTCCAAAAGAAGTATTTCCTATCCGATAAAGGCGTCGCCGGCGTAAAACGCGGCATTTTCTGGAACACGCTCACCAATCTCATTACCATGGCCGGCATGGGCTTTTTATTCCTGGTTATGGCCGGCTTTGTCGAGCATCTCGCCAGCGGGGCTGACCTGCCGGATGCCCTGCCGATCGTGGGCGGCCTCCTGGTCTTTTTCGTGTTGCTCTTTGCCTCTAACTGGCAGCAGTATTACTACACCTACTGCATCTTTTACGAGGAGTGCGGCAAGCAGCGTATGGAGATTGCCGAGCGCTTGCGCAAGCTGCCGCTGTCGTTTTTTGGTCGTCGTGATCTGGCCGATTTAACCGAGACCATCATGGGTGACGTCCAGGCCATGGAGCACGCCTACAGCCACGTGCTGGGAGAGCTTTGGGGTGCCATCATCGCAAGCGCCATTGTGTTCGTGGCGTCGCTGTTCTTTTGCTGGCAGCTGGCGATTGCGGCGTTTTGGAGCGTTCCCGTGGCCTTTGCCGTGCTGTATCTAACACGCGGCCCCATGACTCCAGTGTTCGATCGCGTGCGTGCCGAGAAGGTCAAGGTTACCGAGGCGATTCAGGAGACGCTCGACTGCGTTCGCGAGATCCGCGCCACCAACCAGGAGGCCCATTATCTTGAGGGTCTCAACGGCGTGATCGATGCCGAGGAGCGCGAGACCACCAAGGGCGAGCTCGCTAACGGGCTTTTGGTCAACTCCGCCTTTGTCATCTTGCGTCTGGGCATTGCCACCACGTTGGTCACGGGCGCCGCGATGGTCGCCTCCGGGCAGGTCGACTTTTTGGTGATGTTTGCCTTCCTGCTTATGGTGAGCCGTATCTATGCACCCTTTGACCAGGCGTTAATGTTAATGTCCGAGCTGTTTGCCGCCGAGTCGTCTGCCAAACGCATGCGTTCTATCATGGAAGAGCCTGTGGCGCGGGGCAGCGAGAAATTTGAGCCCGTGGGCCACGATGTGGTGTTCGATCACGTGACATTTGGCTATGGTGCGGGCGAGGACGGCCGTGCCGGCGAGAAAGTTCTTACCGATGTGAGCTTTACCGCCAAGGAAGGCGAAGTTACGGCGCTGGTCGGTCCTTCGGGTTCCGGTAAGTCTACGGTGAGCCGCCTGGCCGCGCGCTTTTGGGATGCCACCGAAGGCACGGTCACCGTGGGTGGCGTGGATGTTGCGGGCGTTGATCCCGAGGTGCTGCTGCGCGACTACGCCATTGTGTTCCAAGACGTGCTGCTCTTTGACGACACGGTGATGGGAAACATCCGCCTCGGGCGTCGTGATGCCACCGATGAGGAAGTGCTTGCGGCCGCGCGTGCCGCCAACTGCGACGAGTTCGTGAACCGCATGCCGCAGGGCTACGACACCATGATTGGCGAGAACGGCTCCAAGCTGTCCGGCGGTGAGCGCCAGCGCATCTCTATCGCCCGTGCGCTGCTCAAAGACGCGCCTATCGTGCTGTTGGACGAGGCGACGGCGAGCTTGGATGTGGAGAACGAGACCGTGGTGCAACAGGCACTTTCCCGTCTGCTTGCAGGCAAGACGGTTATCGTTATTGCCCACCGTATGCGTACGGTGGAAAATGCCGACAAAATCGTTGTACTCAAGGATGGTGTGGTTGCCGAGCAGGGTTCTCCGGCGCAGCTCAAGGCGGCAGGTGGAGAATTCGCACGCATGGTTGCGCTGCAAAAGGAAGCGGCTGCTTGGCAGCTGTAGGAAAGGGGGCCAAGATTTCCAAAGGTTAACTTTGGTTGACCATAATAGTTCGACTAAACTAGTCTCAAAAGCGTGCTCGAGCAAACTAATGAACTCGGGTGCTAAGGCACCATGCCGCGCTTGTGCGGCAAAAGGGAGAAGCAACATGAAGAAGTCGACTTTTAACACCCTGCTTGTCGGTGGCGGTTTTCTGCTTGGTACGGCCGGCATCAAGCTGCTTACCAGCGCTCCGGTCAAGAATGCCTGCGTGCAGGGCATCGCGTGTGGTATGCGCGTCAAGAACTGCTATCAGGACATGGTCGAGCAGGCCAAGGCTAATGTCGACGACATGGTTGCCGAGGCTGCCTACATCACCCAGAGCGAGGCCGCTGCTGACGAGGCAGCCGAGTAACGCTCCCAGGCACAAACTATGAGATTCTCGATTATTAGCGAGATCCCCGGCAGGACCCGTCTTCAATTGGCGGGTCCTGTGCCAGAGAGCGATCTCGATGCACTTCTTAAGCTTGGCGGCGAAATCGACGGCGTGCGCAAAGTGCGCGTATATGGCCGTATTGGCCAGATGGCGCTCGAATATGACGAGCAGTGTCGTGCGAGCGTGCTCGACGCCTTGGGCGCACTCGATGCTCAAGCCATCGCCGATGCCAAGTCGGGTTACGTGATGCAACTCGAGCCGCGCAAGCACAAACTCGTTATGGACCTGGCGACACTCATCGGCGCCCATTACGCGCGTCGCTGGTTCTTGCCGACGCCTCTGCGTGCGGTGTTTGTCGTGGCCGGTTACATGACCTTTTTGCGCGCCGCTCTCCACGAGCTCTCGCAGCCGCGCCTGACCGTTCCCGTGCTCGACGCTTCGGCCATCGGTATCTCGTTTGTCAAACGTGATGTCGATACCGCGGGGCAGACGATGTTCTTGCTCAATGTGGGCGAGCTGCTCGAGGACTACACCCGCGCCATGAGCGAAAACGAGCTCATCAACTCGCTGCTCGATGTGCCCGACAAGGCGCAAAAGGTCGTCGGCGACACTGAGGTGAGCGTTGCCGCCACCGAGCTTGAGCCCGGCGACTTGGTCGCCGTTCGCACCGGCATGTCCATCTGCATCGACGGCGTGGTTGAGCAGGGGAGCGCCATGGTTAACCAGGCGACCCTGACCGGCGAGCCGCTTGCCGTCGAGCGCAGCGCAGGCGACGATGTGTTTGCTGGAACTGTCGTCGAGGACGGCAGCATCTTGGTGCGCGTGCGCGCCAACACGGCTCAGACCAAGCTGCGCTCGATCGTCTCGCTCGTGCAGGCGGCCGACTCGCTCAAGTCTGAGGGCCAGTCGCACATGGAAGACCTCGCCAACAAGATCGTCCCGTGGAACTTCCTGCTCGCGGGCCTTGTCGCTCTCACCACGCGTAGCCTCATTAAGACCTCGGCGGCGCTGATGGTCGACTACTCGTGCGCACTCAAGCTCACGGGTTCCGTTGCCGTCATGACCGCTATGAGCGATGCTGCCAAGATGGGCGTGATGGTCAAGGGCGCCAAGTACTTTGAGTCGTTTGCCAAGGCCGATACCATTGTCTTTGATAAGACCGGCACGCTGACCGAGGCGCAGCCGCGCCTGGCTTGCGTGCTGACGACCGATGGCTGGAGTGAGGACGAGGTTCTGCGCCTTTCCGCTTGCTTGGAGGAGCATTTTCCGCATCCGGTGGCGCGCGCCGTGGTCAATGCGGCATGCGAGCGCGGGCTCGAGCACCGCGAGCGCCACGCTGCCGTCGAGTACATCGTGGCGCACGGCATTGCCTCGTCCATCGAAGGGCGTCGCGCCATCATCGGTTCCGCTCACTTTGTGTTCGATGACGAGGGCGCACAGCTCGAATCCGACATCAAGGAGCGCATCGAGTCCCAGATGCAGGGCTTGTCGCCGCT
>URTD01000055.1 GCA_900550735.1 uncultured Collinsella sp. | reverse complement strand
GACGTTCTTGCAGGGCGGAATGCGGGCGAAAAGGAGCAGGCGGCTCGTAAGCGCCAGCTCAAGCGCTGCTTCAACCGCGACTTTACGCACGCCTATCAGGACGGCACCTCGGGCGACGAGATGATGAGCTACGAGCGCTCCAACAACCGCGGCCAGATCGTGGGCACGGTGCTGGGCAGCCGCCCGGCCAACCGCGATGTGCGAGGCCTCAAGCCCGACGACCGCCGTCGACGTGCCGCCATCGCCCGTATTGAGCTGTTTGAGCCCGTGGGCAAGGGCGACCTGCTGGAGCTTCGCCACGACGATGAGTTCGACCAATTCCTGACCACCATTGCCGCCGATGATGCCGCAGCCGGCGATATCATCGAGTGCCGCGTGCCCCGTAGCATGCCCGAGGGTTGCCGTGTGCGCGTGATTCGCAGTCAACGCGCCATTGACGCTGCCGGCGCCGCGCTCAAGCGCGATGTGCTGCGCCGCCGTGCCGTAGATGTGTCCGTCGTGGCGCGTCTGGGCGAGCCGTTTACCGTTACGCTCACCTGCTGCGACGACCCCGCGCTTACCGCCACCGCCACCGGCTTTACCGTCGAGGCCGCCAAGACCCGCGCCGTCGAGGCGGCAGACCTGGTTGAACATGTGGGCCGCATGGGCTCTTCGCCCTTTGAGGCAGCGAGCTTTGACATTTCGCTCGACGCCGGCTGCGGTATGGGCTTCTCCGCCGTGCACAAGGTGCGCGCCGCCGCCTGTAAAGCGCTCGAGGAGGCCATTCTGGCACCGTACGAGGAGCGTGCGAAAACGCTCGAGTTGCCGGCGATTGTAACCAGTGATTCCCGCCCCGCGCCCGAGCATTACCGCGATGAGCCGCAGATTTGCGCCGCCGTCACCTCGCTCGAAGCCGCCGAGGCAGCGCGCGTGGAGGGTGCAACGCGCATCTACATGACCACCGACGCGCTCGATGCGGCCGGGCTCTCCCCCGCCGATGCATTTGAGCAGGGTATCGTGCCTGTACTCGACGAGGTCTGCCGCGCCGTCGACCACGAGCGCGTCGATCCCTGGATCAATGCTGGAGCCACCGTCGCCGTCGGCAATATCTCCGAGCTCGCCGTAGCCGCGCATGCCGGCGCCACGGCCGAGATTCGCTCTTGCCTGCCGGTGCACAACACGCCCTGCATGGAGGCGCTTGCCGAGCGCGGAGCCGGTGCGTTTTGGCTCTCGCCCGAAATCACGCTCGACGAGATTGTCTCGCTCGGCGCCGCCGCGCCCGCGGCTCTGGGCATCACCGTCTTTGGCCGCCCGCGCGTCATGACAAGCGAGCACTGCATTCTGCAGGTTGCCAACGGCTGCATCCACGATTGCGCCAACTGCCGCCTGCGCGCCCGCAAGCTCTCGCTCAAGAATATCGACGGAAAGGTCATGCCCGTCCGCACCGACATCCACGGCCGCTCTCGCCTGTACGATGCCTACCCCATCGACCTCACGCCGCAGGTCCCTCAGCTGCTCGATGCCGGCGTGCGTCGTCTCATGGTAGACGGAACGCTGCTCGAGACGGATGAGGTGGGCCGTGCCGTCGCCCGCGTCCGTCGTGCCATCGAAGCAGCGCAGGCCGGCCGTAAGCCCGCCGCCCGTCTGCGCGGGGCGACCTCGGGCTGCATGTTTGTGGGAATCAGCTAACCGAAAGGCTTACACGTGAACGAAGAACCTCAAGTCCTCTACTGCGACGCCTGGCTCATGGCCATCGACAAGCCCGCCGGTATGATCGTCCACGGCGACGGCACCGGCGAGCGCACGCTTACCGACTACGCCAGCGACCTGCTGCTGGCGATGGGCGACGGCTTTGCCGCGACCGACATGCAGCCGCTCAACCGCCTGGACCGCGACACCACCGGCGTAGTGCTGTTTTCGCTCGACAAGCAGACGCAGCCCGCCTTTGACCAGATGGTCATCGACCACGCATTCGGAAAGCACTACCTGGCGCTCGCTGAGGGCAAGATCGACTGGAACGAAAAGCTCATCGACAAGCCCATCGCCCGCGACCGCCACGACAGCCGCAAGATGCGCGTCGGCGCCAGCGGCAAGCCGTCTCAAACGCGCGTGAAGGTGCTCAAGCGTCTTAAGAGCCGTCGTGGCCTGCCCACGCGCTCGTATATCGATGTCGAGCTGCTCACCGGCCGCAAGCACCAAATCCGCGTGCACCTGGCAAGCGAGCGTCATCCCCTGGTTGGCGACGAGCTCTACGGCACGCCGCGTCCCTGCGGCCTGATGCTCCATGCCCACAGCGTGTCCTTTACGCATCCCGTAACCGGCGAGCACATCCACATCGAAGCCCCCTGCCCCTGGGAGCCCTAAACCACCACAATGGGGACAGGCACCTTTGTGGTGGTTTTGGCCTTGTCCCATCGCTAGACCGTGATGACGTTGTCCATCGACTGGTACTTGGCTGGCACCTCACCCGCGGTAATAATCGTTGCGTCGCGGAAGTCCGCAAACTTGACGGGCGCCACCATGCCAAATTTGCTGGCGTCCGAGATTACGAAGCGTTTGGCGGTATGGCGCATCGAGACACGCTTGACCTGCGCTTCCTCGATATCCGGTGTGGTGAGACCTTGCTCGGCGGCGATGCCATTGGAACCCCAAAAGCCGCAGTTGAAGTTATAGCGGTCCAGAGTTGCCAAGGCATCGGGGCCGACGAGCGCCTCGGTCTCGGGCTTGAGCTCGCCGCCCAGCACAACGGTGCGCATCCCGCGCAGGGCGAGATGCTGAGCGTGAAGCACGGAATCAGTCACATAGGTGACGCCCTCAAGGCGCGGAAGATGCTCGATGAGCTTGAGGGTCGTGGAGCCCGAATCGATATACACAAAGCTATCGGGCTCCACCAGGGCCGCAGCACGGGCGCAGATGCGCTCCTTGTCATCGTTATGGAGATCACTGCGCTCGCCGATCGTCAGGTCGCGCGTCACATGCGCGCGCTCCAGACTCGTCGCGCCTCCGTGTACCTTGGCGATACGGTGTGCGCGGTCGAGCGTCTGCAGGTCGCGCCGAATGGTAGACGCCGTCACGCCCAGGGCCTCAGCAAGCTCCGGCACGGTAACCGAGCCGGCCTGCTGCACCATCGACACGATCGCGTTGAGCCTATCTTCCGCAAGCATCGCTTACTCCTCCTCGGGGTACACGACTCCCCAATCGGCGCGGAGCTTGGTCATCAGATCCATAACATCAGAAGCATAGCCTAGAAGCTCGCGCTTCGAATCATCGCCAGCAACGGCCTTCTCCAGGTCGGCCATCTCGTAGCACAGTGCGTAGGCTTCGGTGCCAGCGTGGACCTCCTCACGGTGACCGTCCGCAGTCCACACGATGGTCGCATGGTCGGCGCGCGGATACTCGTTGACCTCGATATAGCACTTATCGAAACTGATGACCGAGCGCTTGGGCTGTTTGGAGTGGAGCGTAAGGCTCACGACGCCCAGCTGCTGCTCAGCATTACGGCAGACAATGCCACCCGCAACGTCAACGCCAGTCTCGCAGGTATTGCCCAGCGAGACGACCTCGGCGGGTTGGCTGGCCATAAACAGGCGCATGACGGAGAGCGCATACACGCCAATGTCGAGCATGGCGCCGCCGGCAAGGCTACGGTTGTAGAAACGATTGGTCAGATCGCCGTACTCCTTGTAGCTGCCAAAGTTGAGCTGAGCGAGATTCATGTGGCCAAACTCGCCAGCATCCATGCGACGGCGCAGCTCCTGATACAGCGGCATGTGAAGCACCGTGGTGGCGTCCATAAGGACCACGTTGTGCTCGTCGGCGATGGCACGGGCCTCGTCGAGCTCGGCAGAGTTAAGGGTAATGGCCTTCTCGCAGAGCACATGCTTGCCGGCGGCCAACGCGGCACGCAGATAGGTGATATGCGTGTTGTGCGGCGTGGTGATATAGACGGCGTCGATGTCCGGATCGGCGTAGAGGTCCTCAACCGTCTCGTACACCTTCTCGACGCCATACTGCTCGGCAAAAGACTGGGCCTTGGACAGCGTACGGTTGGCGACACCCGCGAGTTTGCGACCGGCCAGAGCGAGGGACTGGGCCATCTGGTTGGCGATAACGCCGCACCCGATCACGGCCCAGCGGAGCTCGGGGGCCGTAAAGATATCATCGGGGAACGGCTGATCCTGGACCGAGGCAAACGCCGCCTTTGCGGCTGCCTCGGCGTCGAGCGGAGCCTGTTTGGAATCTGCCATCATGTGCCTCCTGAGTCATCGAAGGTTCTTCATTTCTAACAGCCCTATATTCGCACAATTGCGCGCGTATTTGCTCGTATTTGCGTGTCTATTTGCTTTTCAGTCACTATTTAGCCATAGTTTGCGCATGTTTGAGCCGTTACACGCATTATCGCGCAATAATATGCGCATAAATGCGCGTGCGAAAGTCCTTGCGAAACATAAAGGGGCGAAAAAACAAAGCCCTAAAAGACAGAGAAGGCTGTATTACTTCACCCCTCTGGGGGCATCAGACATCAAAGGACCGTCCCAAATTGCCGGCACCTGAGGACTGTCCCTAAGTACCGCTTTCGTTGAAGCCCATCCCAGATGGCCAGATATATTAATCTAAAGACTGTCCTCATAGGCTAGTCGTTTAAGAACGTCCCAAACGACCAGTCATGTAAGTCTGTCCCCAATGAGTGTATGCTTACCCAGTTAGGGTACTCATTTAAGTCTGTCCCCAATGAGTAGGGATACCAAATGAGTGGGGATAGAAAAAGGCCCGGGTGCCGTGGCATCCGGGCCATTGCTAGCAACTTGATGTTGCGGGCAGCTTAGAACTTATGGCCGCACTTCTTGCAGACGCGCAGCTTGTTCTTGCCGTCCTTCTCGTGACCGACGCGGGTAACCTTACCGCACTCGGGGCAAACGAGATTGACGTTGGAGGCATCGATGGGAGCCTCCTGCGAAACGATGCCGCCCTGCTGGTTGGCAGCGTTGGGCTTGACGGCCTTCTTGACGACCGAAACGCCCTCGACAACGACCTTGTTCTCTGCGGGGAGAGCACGCAGGATAACGCCCTGCTTGCCGCGATCCTTACCAGAGAGAACCTGGACCTTATCGCCCTTCTTGATATACATATATCTCCCCTAACTACAGGGTCTCGGGAGCGAGCGAGACGATCTTCATGTACTTCTTGTCACGAAGCTCGCGAGCGACGGGCCCGAAGATACGGGTGCCGACGGGCGAACCATCGTTGTTGATGACAACGCAGGCGTTCTCATCAAAGCGAATGTAGGAGCCATCCTTGCGGCGGATCTCCTTAACGGTGCGAACGACGACGCAACGGACAACGTCCTTCTTCTTGACGTTGGCGCCAGGGGTAGCCTCCTGGACAGCACCGATGAACACATCGCCGATGCCTGCATAACGACGCTTGGAACCGCCAAGCACCTTGATGCAGCGAATCTTGCGAGCGCCGGAGTTGTCGGCGACGTTCAGCATGGTTTGCATCTGAATCATGGTAGATGTTCCTCCGAACTAAGAACCGAAGAGAGGTGCGCAGCCTTTATACGGCCCGTGGTATGCAAGCCAGGCATACGCACATCTTCGGAAACGTACAAGTCGTAAGAGCGACTGCTTATTTAGCGCGCTCGACGACCTCGATGAGGCGCCAACGCTTCATCTTGGACATAGGACGGGTCTCCATAACGCGGACGGTATCGCCCACGCCAGCCGTGCACTCCTCGTCGTGAGCGTGCAGCTTCTTGGAGCTGGTCATCATCTTGCCGTACTTGGGGTGACGCTTGCGCTCGGTGATGGTGACAACAATGGTCTTGGCACCGGAGACGGAGGTAACGACACCCGTACGGACCTTACGCGAGTTACGCGAATCAGTCATGTTCTCTCCTTAGGTCCTACTCGGCGACAGCGGACTTCTCCGCTGCGATCTCGCGGGCGCGCTGCTCCGTGAGGACGCGAGCGATGTCCTTCTTCACGGTGTTGACGCGAGCGGTGTTGTCCAGCTGGCTGGTGGCCATCTGGAAACGAAGGTTAAAGAGCTCGGCGCGCATTTCCTTCAGCTTCTCAACGAGCTGAGCGTCCGAGAGCTCACGAATCTCTGCGGGCTTCATTAGTTCTCCTCCTTGGCGGCGGCGGCGTCCTCAGCAGCCCACTTGGCCTCGAGAGCGGCCTCCTCAGCCATCTCCTTCTCGATGCGCTGCTCAGCGTTCTTAGCAGCAACAATCTTGGTCTTGATGGGAAGCTTGTGCTGTGCAAGACGCAGAGCCTCGCGAGCGACCTCCTCGGGCACGCCCTTGACCTCGAACATGATGCGGCCGGGCTTGACGACGGCCACCCACTCCTCGGGGTTACCCTTACCAGAACCCATGCGAGTCTCAGCAGGCTTCTTGGTGATGGGCTTATCGGGGAAGATCGTGATGTACACACGACCGCCACGCTTCATGTAGCGGGTCATGGCAATACGAGCGGCCTCGATCTGACGGTTGGTGATCCAATGGGCCTCGAGAGCCTGGATACCAAACTCGCCGAAATGCAGCTCGGTATTACCCTTGGCCTGGCCCTTCATGGAGCCACGCTGCACCTTGCGGTGAAGAATACGCTTAGGGGCAAGCACTACTGACCCCTCCTCTCGGAGTTACGACGACGAGGACGGGAAGAGCCCTCGAGTGCAGGGTTGGGAACAGGCTGGCCCGGGAGCTTCTCGCCCAGGTAGATCCAGACCTTCACGCCGCAAGCGCCCATGGTGGTGCTGGCGACAGCCGTGCCGTAGTCGATCTTGGCACGGAGGGTGTGCAGAGGCACGCGACCCTCGCGGTACCACTCACGACGGCCCATCTCGGCACCGCCGAGACGACCGGAGCACTGGATACGGATGCCCTTAGCGCCGGCCTTGCGGGCGGACTGGACAGCCTTGCGCATAGCGCGACGGAAGGCAACGCGGCCCTCGAGCTGCTCGGCGATAGACTGAGCAACGAGGTTGGCGTCGAGCTCGGGGCGCTTGATCTCGACAACGTCGACGGAGAGCTGGCCCTTGGAGACGCCAGCAACCTTCTCGAGCTCGGTGCGGAGGGTATCGATCTCGGCACCCTTCTTACCGATGACAACGCCGGGGCGAGCGGTGAGGATGATGACCTTCACCTTGTCGCCAGCGCGCTCGATCTCGACGCGGGAGACAGCTGCGCGGGAAAGACGCTTCTCGAGGTACTTGCGGATCTCGAGATCGTTACCGAGGGTCTTAGCGTAATCCTTCTCTGCGAACCAGCGGGAGCGCCAGTTCTCGGTGATGCCAAGACGGAAGCCGGTGGGGTAGACTTTCTGACCCATACAGCTTTACGCCTCCTTTCGAGGAGCAACGACGACGGTGATGTGGGAAGTACGCTTCAGAATGCGAGAAGCGGAACCCTTGGCGCGGGGACGGATGCGCTTAAGCGTCGGACCCTCGTCAACATAGGCAGCGGCGACAACCAGGTTGTCGGCACGCAGACCGTTGTTGTTCTCGGCGTTCGCAACGGCGGAACGGAGAACCTTCTCGACATCCACGGCGACGGCGCGGTCGCAGAAGTGGAGGATGTCGAAGGCCTGAGCGACAGGCTTGCGGCGGATCAGATCGACCACCAGGCGGGCCTTGCTGGGGGAAACACGCACGTACTTAGCGACGGCGCGAACCTCGGTGGCCTCAGTTTCAATAGACTTAGTTGCCATTTACGGTTAACCCCCTATTTGGCCTTGTGGCCACGGAACGTACGAGTCGGCGCGAACTCGCCGAGCTTGTGACCAACCATGGACTCGGTAACATACACGGGCACATGCTTGCGGCCGTCGTGGACGGCGATGGTGTGACCAACCATCTCGGGGAAGATGGTGGACGCGCGGGACCAGGTCTTCACGACGTCCTTCTTGCCAGCCTCGTTCATCGCGGTGATACGCGAGAGAAGGCGAGTCTCCACGAACGGGCCCTTTTTGAGACTTCTGCTCATAAGTGCTTTCTCCTAAAACTCGGTATCCGAAATTACTTCTTACGGCGACGAATGATGTGCTGGTTCGAGACCTTCTTCTTCTTGCGCGTACGAAGGCCCTTCGTCGGCTTACCCCAGGGGGTAACGGAGGGACGACCAGAGGTGTGGTTCTTGCCCTCGCCACCGCCGTGCGGGTGGTCGACAGGGTTCATGACGGTACCGCGGACGGTCGGGCGCACGTTCATGTGACGCTTACGGCCGGCCTTGCCGATGACGATGTTGGAGTGATCGGCGTTGCCGACCTCACCGACGGTGGCGCGGCAGGTAACGAGGATGCGGCGCATCTCGGAGGAAGGCATACGGACGATAGCGTACTTGCCCTCCTTACCCATCAGCTGGCAGGAGTTACCGGCGGAACGGGCGATAGCAGCGCCCTTGCCCGGCTGGAACTCGACGGCGTGGATGAGCGTACCGACGGGAATGTCGGCGAGGGGCAGAGCGTTGCCCGGCTTGATGTCGGCGTCAGAACCGGACATGATGGTCTGACCGACCTCGAGGCCCTTGGGGGCCAGGATGTAGCGCTTCTCACCGTCAGCGTAGTGCAGCAGAGCGATGCGAGCGGAACGGTTCGGATCGTACTCGATCGTGGCAACCTTGGCGGGCACGCCGTCCTTGTTGCGCTTGAAGTCGATCACGCGGTAACGACGCTTCACGCCGCCGCCCTGGTGGCGGGTGGTGATGCGGCCGTTGTTGTTACGACCGGCCTTCTTGGGCAGGGGCTCGAGAAGAGACTTCTCGGGCTTGGTGCAGGTGATCTCGGAGAAATCGGAGATCGTCTGCCAACGCCTACCAGCGGAGGTCGGCTTAAGGTGCTTTACAGCCATTACAATCCCTTTCAATAGGAATCCGTTAGCCATCGCAGACAGGGATTCGAGGTTCTGCCTCGGGTGCGATGACACCGGACGTATACACGGTTCCGGGCGTGTCCATTTTATACGCCCAAAACCTTGAGCTCTCGCCTCCCCTATTTGGGAGGCATGAGCTCACTCAACAGCAGCGAGTCTTAGGCCTGGTTGCCAAAGACCTCGATGGTGTCGCCCTCGGCCAGCGTGACGATGGCCTTCTTCCAAGAACGGGTCTTGCCGGCGACATAGCGCACGCGCTTGGTCTTGGGCTTGACCGTCAGGGTGTTCACGCGAACGACCTTGACGCCGAAGATCTCCTCGACAGCGTCCTTGATCTGATACTTGTTAGCATCCTTGGCGACCTCGAACGTGTACTTGTTCAGCTCCATGCCGGAGAAGGAACGCTCGGACACGATCGGACGGATGATGATCTCGTGGGCGGTCATTTATGCAAGCACCTCCCCGAAGTGAGCGGCGATGTCGGCGGGCATCAGCACAGCGTTGTTGTTGACGAGATCGTAGGTGTTGGCCTCGTCAGCGGTGATGATGAACGTCTTGGGAATGTTGCGGAACGACAGGTAGGCGTTGACGTCCTCATCGCGAACGATGATGGTCAGACGCTTGCCCTCAAGACCGAGAGCCTTGAGCATGGCGACGGCAGCCTTGGTGGAAGGCTTCTCGAAGCCGTAGTCGTCGACGAGCACGAGCTCGCCATCGGCCAGCTTGGCGGACAGCGCGGAGCGCATAGCCAGCTTGACCTCCTTGTTGTTCATACGCTTAGCGTAGGAACGGGGCTTGGGGGCGAAGACAACGCCACCGTGACGCCACTGGGCAGCACGGATGGAACCCTGGCGGGCACGGCCGGTGCCCTTCTGACGCCAAGGCTTCTTGCCGCCACCGGAAACCTCAGAGCGACCCTTAGCAGACTGGGTGCCCTGACGCCAAGAGGCCATCTGGCACTTGACGATGTGGTGCATAACGTGGATGTTCGGCTCGATGCCGTACACCTCAGCGGCGAGCTCGGCCTCGGCGACCTTCTTGCCCTCGCTGTTCTTTACTTCAAACTTTGCCATTTAAGTGTTCTCCTTGGTATGACGCTGGGCTAAATGGGCTGGGCCCTTAGGCCATACGGATGGCGACGAGACCATTCTTGGCACCCGGGACAGCGCCCTTGACCAAGATGAGGTTCTGCTCGGCATCGATGCGGACAACGGAAAGGTTCTTGACGGTAACGCGCTCGTTACCCATGTGACCGGCCATCTTGACGCCCTTGAGGACGCGCGCAGGATAGGCGCACTGACCGATAGAACCGGGGTGACGCTGGAAGTGAGAACCATGCGTCATAGGACCGCGGCGCTGACCCCAGCGCTTGATGCGACCCTGGAAACCCTTACCCTTGGAGGTACCGATGACGTCGACCTTCTCGACATCAGCGAAATCAGCGACGGTGACGACCTCGCCGACCTTGTGCTCCTCGCCGTTCTCGACGCGGACCTCACGAAGGAAGCGAACAGGCTCGACGCCAGCCTTGGCGAAGTGACCAGCCATGGGCTTGTTCACGTTCTTGGCCTTGATGTCGCCGAAACCGATCTGGACGGCGTCATAGCCGTCGGTTGCCTGAGTTTTAACCTGCGAGACAGCGCAGGGGCCAGCCTGGATGACCGTGACGGGAACGACGTTGTCGTCCTCGTCCCAAACCTGGGTCATGCCAATCTTGCGGCCGAGAATCATGCTGATCAAGATATGATCCCAACTCTCGCGTGGTCTTGGGACAATGCGTACACCACCGAGCGTACGCCCCTAGAGGACCACTACTTACACGACGTGCTCCCCAGCCTTGTATTTCGCCCGGACTACCTGACAACCCTATTAAGCAGGCATTTTGTCCAGCCAGAATACTCCCCTGGTTACACACAGCTGTTTAGTATACACGGCTGCGGGCGTATCCATCGAGATTCATATTTCACTCACATTGTTTACGCAGGTAAAGTGCGTGGCACGTTCCCAGTGTGCGGCGGAGGGGGCGGGCCTGAGACATATTAAGGTTGCTGCTCTACAGTCCTGCTCACGACGGAGAGCACATTAAGTGCTCTCCTGTTCGTGCGGAACTCGCGACAACCTTAATATGTC
>URTD01000054.1 GCA_900550735.1 uncultured Collinsella sp. | reverse complement strand
CCTCACCCCCGCGGTCACGGCCACCACAGCCATTGAGGGCCTGCGTACCATCGAGTGGGGCCACGCACTATTGGGTGACGGTCAGACCAATGTGATCATCATCACCATCATCATTATCTGCGGTCTGTTTGCCATGCAGCGCGCCGGCACCTCGTCAATCGGCAAGCTCTTCGGCCCGCTCATGACGCTGTGGTTCCTGTTCCTGGCAGGCGCCGGCCTGTTCAACATGCTCGGCAACCTGTCCATCTTGCGCGCGCTCAACCCCATTCGCGGCATTATGTTCCTGTTCTCGCCCATCAACCACTCGGGCATCATGGTGCTCGGCTTCGTCTTCCTGTCGACGACCGGCGCCGAGGCCCTCTACTCGGACATGGGCCACGTGGGCAAGGCCAACATCTACGCATCCTGGCCGTTTGTTAAGGCGGCCCTCATCCTTAACTATCTGGGTCAGGGCGCTTGGCTGCTCGCCAACAACTCCAACCCCCAGATGCTCGCGATGGATATCGTTAACCCGTTCTATATGATGCTCCCCGAGCCCCTGCGCCCCTTTGCCATCGTGCTTTCGGCCGTGGCGGCCATCATTGCCTCGCAGGCGCTCATCACCGGCTCGTTCTCGCTGGTATCCGAGGCAACGCGTCTCAACCTTATGCCGCATCTGCGCATCCACTACCCCAGCGACACCAAGGGCCAGCTCTATATTCCGCTCGTCAATAACATCATGTGGGTCGGCTGCATCTTCATCGTGCTGCTGTTCCAAAACTCCGAGCGCATGGAGAGCGCCTACGGCCTCGCCATTACCGTGACCATGCTCATGACCACGACGCTTTTGACGAGCTACATCGCCGGCATCCTCAAGCACAGGCTGGGTGCCTGCGTCTTCGCCCTGCTCTTTGGTGCCATTGAGCTGTGCTTCTTCGCCTCGTGCCTCACCATGTTCTTTGACGGCGGCTACGTCATGATCTTCCTGGCCGCACTGCTGTTTGGCCTTATGTACGTGTGGCGCCGCGGCACCGCCATCGAGCGCACGCAGACGATTTTGCTGCCCGTCTCCAAGTACATCGACCAGCTCAACCGCCTGCGCAATGACGAGACCTACCCCGTGCTCGCCGACAATCTGGTGTTCCTCACCAACAGCCCCGACCCGCTCACGCTCGACCGCGACGTGCTCTATTCCATCCTGGACAAGCACCCCAAGCGCGCCAAGGCATATTGGTTCATCAACGTGCACGTTACCGACGAACCCTATACGCACGAGTATTCCGTCGAGACCTTTGGCACGGACTTTTTGTTCCGCGTGCGCCTGGACCTGGGCTTTAAGGTCAACCAGCGCGTCAACGCCTATCTGCGTCAGATCGTTGGCGACCTGATGGCATCGGGCGAGCTGCCGCCGCAACATCACACCTACTCCATCTACGAGACGCGCGGCAACGTGGGCGATTTCCGCTTTTGTATGCTGCGCAAGATGCTTGCCCCCGAAACGGACATCAACCGCAATGACCACCGCGTGATGGCCATCAAGTACGCCGTCCGCCGCGCCTGCGGAAGCCCGGCACGCTGGTACGGTCTCGAGAACTCGGCCATCATCATCGAGTACGTACCGCTCTTTGCCCGCATGCGCCCGGCCGTCAAACTTGTGCGCACCCAGGTGCCGCTCGAAGTTCAGATCGAAGAGGCCGAGGAAATGGAGGTCGACATCTTCTCGGACGACTTGGTCAACGGCAACGAGGCCGGCAAGAGCATGAACGTCGATCCCACCGAGCTGCTCGAGAGCGTCGCCGATACGCCCGAACAGCAACTCGACGGACTCGAGAGCACCCAGTTCAACGACGCCAACTTCTAACACGCCACCAGCCATTGACGACAACGGCCTCGCATCTCATAAGAGGTGCGAGGCCGTTTTATGTCGCAACGGACCAGTGAGCTACGAACGACGCGGCTCGGGAACCACGAGCCTATCGGGGCTCGCGCCCTCAGCATCCATCAGGCTCACGTAGCGAATCGACGGATCCCCATACATCGCGTAGTAATAATTGCCCGTGCGCGCGCTAAAGCATCCGGTGTAGATAGTCTTCTCGAACTTGCCATCGCCCATCCTGGACGCTCCCTCGATCATCACCACGCCCTCGAGCGAGCGGAACATGCGAACGACGTTTTCGGTCTCGCTCTCCTTTTGCGGGTAATTGGCATTGAGGTACGCCGCCTTTACAAAACGGCTCGGCGAATAGCAATCGCCCGGAATGCCGCGCATGCCGGCACCGGCTCCATAGGGCTTGAGCTCGGCGCCGCGCCATGTCGCCGTCTGCGGAAAATCGCTTGTGGCGGTGATATAGGTGCGCAGGTTTTCCATGTGCCACGGGAAGGTCGGCTGGTTGGCAAGGGTGTCGACCGGATCGTCGTATACATGCAGGCCGTCAGCCATCATCTCGACCACGATGCTGCGCTGGCTGTCGCCGATAATCCAATGGAGCAGCGACACGCCCAGCCCCTCTCCGGCAGATTTGGCGACAATCACCGTGTCGCGCAGCGCGGCCTCGACCTCATCGACCGTCGAGAACGTCGCTGCCACCCACAGGGGGAACTCATAGGCCGCGATATTGGTCTTGCCGTCGACAGGGTCCTCGGCATACTCGGCATAACCCGGGAAATTGAGACCCGCCACGGCGAGGCCCGCATCGTTGCCGCAATCGAAGAACATAGGGTAGTTCCTGTAATCGATGCACATACCGATCACCGCGTGCGCCGCTGTCGCGTCGTCGATAAACGAATACGGAATGTGAAACCCGCGCGGCATCACGCGAACCTGTTGGCCGTAGTCAAAGCTCCAGTCGAGATTGCGGCCCAGATACATGTGGCCAGAATTATCGGTAAATCGAATACTCGTACACATAGCGCCTCCTAGCTTTACGTTCTTGCTAATTTCATTGTCTCCAAACAAAAAGGCGCTAAACACAAAAGCCCGGACATGACAACAATGTCATGCCCGGGCCAAAAGAGACGAAGTGCGGTGCTTTGGTCCCCTTAGACCAACTTTCCTAGACAGTGATCGATCATATGCTGGATCATCTGTGCCTCAAAGCCCGCGTAGTCGCGGCGGCACTCCTTCATCTTGCCGTCGACAATCTGGTCAAAGGCAACCTTGCACTTGATATAGCGCGTGGACTTGGTGACCTCCTCGTGCGTCAGGCAGCTCTCCTCCATCTTGCTGGCACCCAGGCCAAACACCAGACGGGGGTTGTAGAGTACGTGGGGCTCGCCGGCATCGTCCAGGTAGACGCAAACCTTCTTGGTAACGCCAATCTGGTTGGCGGCCAAGCAGCCGGCATCATCGAGCGACTTGATGGTATCAATCAGATCCTGAGCGACCGACTCGTCCTCGACAGTCGCAACCTCGCAACGCTGAGACAGGATAGCCTCGTCGCGGCAGAGCTCTTTAATCATACGTTCCTCCATAGGGATCGTTGTAACCGCTTAAGTATACGGTACCTACACAATTTCATGCGAAAGATACCGCCCGTCCGTTACAAACCGCCGAACATCAACATGTGAGGAACACCAACTTCACAAAGGCGATATAGTGGGTGAGTTCGTGTCAATCGGCCTAAACTCGGGGCCGAACAAGGAAAGGGTATGCATGGACGAACTATTTCACGTCAGCGAGCGCAAGTCCACAATCGGGACCGAACTCCGCGCTGGACTGACAACATTCCTGGCGATGGCCTACATCATCGCCGTCAACCCCGCGGTGCTCTCGGGTGCTGGCATCGATGCGGGAGCGCTCGCCTGCGCCACCTGCCTGGGCGCCGGCATCATGACCATCTGCATGGGCATCTTCGCCAACCGCCCGCTCGCCTGCGCATCGGGCTTAGGCGTCAACGCGATGATCGCTGGAATCACCACCACCGTCTGCGGCGGTGACTGGCACGTGGCCATGAGCGTCATCTTCCTTGAGGGCGTCGTCATCTTGCTGCTCGTGCTTTGTGGCCTGCGTGAGGCCATCATGGACGCCATCCCGGTTGTCCTGCGTCACGCCATCTCGGTGGGTCTGGGCCTGTTCATCGCCATGATTGGCCTGTGCGATGCCGGCATTATCACCGCTGGCGCCGGTACACTCGTCGGTCTGGGCGACATCACCTCCCCTACCTTCATCGTCGGCATCATCTCCATCCTGGTGACGGTCGCCCTCGCCTGCCGCAACGTCCCCGGCTCGCTGCTCATCGGCATCGTCGTCGCCGTCATCGCCGGTATCCCCCTAGGTGTGACCCAGGCTCCGACCGGTATCATCGCCCCGCTCGACTTCTCGAGCATCGGTGGCCCCATCGCCGATGCCGGCGGCGTGCCCGCCATCGTCAAGGTCCTTACCGACCCCGCGCTCCTCGTCATCTCGTTCTCGCTGCTCATGAGTGACTTCTTCGACACCATGGGTACCGCGATGGCCGTGGCCAAGCAGGGCGAGTTCCTCACCGACGACGGCAACGTCGAGAATATCAAGGAGATCTTGATCGTCGACTCCGCCGCCGCTGCTGTGGGCGGTTTCATGGGCGTCTCCTCCATCACCACCTTCGTCGAGTCCACCTCTGGCGCTGCCGACGGTGGCCGCACGGGCCTCACCTCCGTCACCACCGGCGTGCTGTTCATTCTCGCCGCGTTCTTCTCCCCCATCGTCACCATCGTTTCCAGCGCCGCCACCTGCGGTGCCCTGGTCTACGTCGGCTACCTCATGATGAGCGAGGCCTCCGAGATCGACTGGTCCGACGTGTCGCAGGGTTTCCCGGCGTTCATGATTGTCGCCGGCGTGCCCTTCACCTACTCCATCTCTGCCGGCATCGGCCTGGGCTTTATCGCCTACGTGATCGTCGCGCTCTTTAAGGGCGAGGCCTCCAAGATCAAGCCGCTCATGTGGATCGCAGCCCTTGCCTTCCTCGTCTACTTCTTCGTGGCGTAACGGCATAGTCTGCTAAAGCAAAACAACAAGGCGCGGAATCGCATCGAGCGGCTCCGCGCCTTTCTTTTAGCGTCTGCCCCCGTGCCAGCGTGCAACAATTGAGGCTGTCGATATCACAACACCGAGAGAAGCCTGCCTTGGAAGCGCATCATAAGCAGATAACCGTTTATTCAGAGTGTGCGGAAGGCGCGCCCGTCATCTACCTCCCCGTGGTTATGGGCGACGGTAGTGAAGTCTACGAGCGCTGCCGAGAGCTCGACTGCCCGCCGTTCACCCTTGTAGCCATTGGAGGGCTCGATTGGAATCGCGAGCTGAGCCCCTGGGAATGCGAGGGAACTATACGAGATGCCGAGCCCTTTGGCGGACAGGCTGCTGGTTTTCTTGACGAGTTGTTGAAGCAGATAATCCCCCAGGCCGAATCATCGCTCCCGCAACCGCCCGCCTGGCGCGGCGTTGCCGGCTACTCGTTGGCGGGTCTTTTTGCACTGTGGGCACTTTGGCAAACAGATGTCTTTGAGCGCGCAGCGAGTGCATCGGGGTCGCTGTGGTTCCCCAGCTTTATCGACTACGCGCGCGAGCGCACGATGACGGCTACGCCCGACGCCGCCTATCTGTCGCTCGGTAAAAAGGAAACCAAGACGCCCAACCGCATGATGCGGCACGTACTCGACGATACGCGCGCGATGGAAGAGCTGTTTATAGAGCGTGACATCCCAACAACGCTGGAGCTCAACCCCGGCAATCATTTTGCCCAAACTGACCTGCGCATGGCGCGCGGCATCCACTGGATACTGACGCATTAAAAATGGCGTCCACGCGTACATACGCATGGACGCCATTTTTAATTTGGCTGAACGCAGCTACTATTCAGTAGTCTCCTCGAGTTCAGATACGGTGGGCGTCGAGAACTGGGGCATGGATGTCCTTTCATGATGGAAGGGCGATCAGGCATATCGGATAACCTGCCCGAACGATACGATCCGAACCATTGTACGCGATACGCAATGCCTCGCACGCGCCGCCACCTGCAAACGCTAGCGTTACTTCCAAACGCGCTCGGCAATGCGCTTGACCAGCGCGATCTTCGCCCATTGCTCGTCCTCGGTCAGCTTGTTGCCAATCTCGCAGCTGGCAAAGCCGCACTGGGGCGACAGGTACAGATTCTCGAGCGGCACGTACTTAGCGGCTTCGCGGATGCGCTCGACGATAACATCCTCGTTCTCGAGCTCTGCCGCCTTGGTGGTTACCAAGCCCAGCACGACCTTCTTGCCGGGAGCGACGTACTTGAGCGGCTCAAAGCCGCCGGCGCGCGGCGTGTCGAACTCCAGATAGAACGCATCGACATTCTCATGTGCGAACAGATACGGAGCGATAGGGTCGTAGCCGCCTTCAAAAGCGTAGGTGGAGTGGTAGTTGCCGCGGCACACGTGCGTGTTGATGACCAAATCGTCGGGCTTGCCCTCGATGGCGGCGTTGTTGAGCGCCACGCCCAGCTCGCTTACCTTTTGCAGGTCGACCGGGCTCATGCCGGTTTTGGCGACAAAATCGGTATCGCAGTAGATGCCCCAGGTGCAGTCATCAAACTGGATGTTGCGGCAGCCTGCTGCGTACAGGTCGGCGATCACCGTGCGATAAGCGGCTGCAATGGCGTCGGCAAGTTCCTCATCGGTCTTATAGACAGCGCGCAGGCTCTCCTGCTGGCCATCGCAGCGATCGAGCGTGACCTCAGAGAACGTCTGGATCGGCGCCGGAATGGTCTGGCGTGCGACCTGGCCCTCCTCCTCAAGCGCCTTGACGAACTTAAAATGCTCGACGAACGGGTGGTTCTCGCCGCTAATGGGACCGGTAACCACGGCGGTGTCGGCTGTCGTCTCCTCGTCATGGAACATATAACCCGTGCGTGAGGTGCGGCGCTCAATGCCGTTAAGGCCCCACATAAAATCGAGGTGCCAGTAGCTGCGGCGGAACTCGCCATCGGTGATCACCTGCAGGCCGGCGGCCTTCTGCTTGGCCACCAAATCGCGAATGGCATCGTCCTCGACGGCCTTAAGGCCGGAAGCGTCGAGTTTACCCGCGACATAGGCGGCACGGGCGTCCTTTACAGCCTGCGGACGAAGAAAGCTGCCGACGATATCGGCGCGAAACGGCGCGTTCGGTTGAATCGAAGTGCTCATAGATATCTCCCTTTGCATTGGTTGCTTTACTGGGACAGAGTATGAGCGCTCATATGACCATCGTAAAATATACGTTTATAACAGTTTGATATAGATGTTTCCTATATCAGTCTGGACTGTCATAAAGAGACTTGAACCGTGCGGAGCACAGCAGCCTAGATATGCTGACGAATCGCGTCGATATAGGCCCGACCGTAGCGCGTAAGCGTCGTGTTCTTGCGCGTGATGATGCCAATCTCCATGTACTCGTCCACGTCGAGCGGAATCGAGATAATGCCGGGGCCGTTGAGCTCGTGGCTGATCACGCCCGAGCATACCGTGTAGCCGTTGAGGCCCATGGCCAAATTGAACAACGTCGCACGGTCGCGCACGCGGATATTTTTGCGACGCTCGAACGTCGAGGTCAGCTCCTCGGAATAGTAAAACGAGTTGTAGCTGCCCTGCTCGTAGGACAGGAACGGGTAGTCTTCCAGATCCTCGAGCGTCACGCTGGAGCGGTCCGCCAGCGGATGGTCGGCGCAGACGAAGACATGCGGCGTGGCGCAGAAGAGTCCTTCGAACACGAGCTCGTTGGCCACCAGCATGCGCTCGATGACCTCGCGGTTATGCTCGGATAAGTACAGGATGCCCAGTTCGCTTTTCATATGCGCGACATCCTCGATAATCTCGTGAGTCTGCTCCTCGCGCAGGGTGAAGTCGTAACGCGCGGCATCGAACTCGCGGATCACGTCGACAAACGCGTTGACGGCAAAGGAATAATGCTGGCAGCTCACACTAAAGTGCGGCACCTGCTCGGATGCGCCCTTGTACTTGCCCTCGAGCAGGTCGGCCTGGTCGAGTACCTGGCGCGCATAGCCCAAGAAGGTCTCGCCTTCCTCGGACACAATGACGCCCTTGTTGGTGCGCTCAAAGATGTGCACACCCATCTCGTTTTCGAGATCGCGAATCGACGCGGTAATCGAAGGCTGCGACACAAAGAGACGGCGCGAGGCCTCGGTAATGCTGCCGCATTCGGCAACTTTGACGACATATCTGAGCTGCTGGAGCTTCATGGCTGTCTCCTTAGCTGTTCGCGAAATTCGCGTCGGCTGCACCCTCCTGACGCATAAACGGTGGCATCTCCCCCGTCGCGGCGCAGGCGGCAATCTGATGCAGAGCCCCGGCGACCGCATCATCTGCCGCGGCGCCGATATGCCAGCGCGCGGCAGCCGTGACGGCCTCATTGGCATTGGCAACTGCAACGGAGTTGGGAACGGCATCGATCATGGGCAGATCGTTATCGGAATCGCCAAATACGGCCACCTCGTCGGGCGTCAGGCCCAAGGCGCGCGCCAGCTCCAGCGCAGCGCAGCCCTTGTCCCAACCATCCGGAAGGATGTCGAACAGGCGCACTCGGTTGTTGGGAAACACAAGCGAGAGTTCCGGCACCTCAACGGCAACGCGCTCGCGTAGCTCCGCGAGCTCCTCACGCGAACGGGCACTCCAGATATTCGCCTTAAACACCGGCGCGCCATCGACGACGGGACGACACGGGGCCTCTTCGCCTTTGAGCCACGCATTGCCGCCCGACTCCATAGCGCGACGCACACGCTCGGGATTGCTCGTCACGCAATAGGCATCGTTGCCCCAAAAGTCATCGCCCAGGCTGTAGACTTTTAGAAATGTATCGTCGGTCTCTTGCTCCAGATAGTCAGCCAAACGCATCAGAGCATCGTTGTCGATTGCGCGCGAAGCAACTACTTCGCCGTCGACAAACATCACCTGGCCGTTACAGAACGCACCGGTCGAAAAACACTCGGAACGGTTTTTGAACATCCAGCCCATCGCGGACGGCTGACGACCCGAAACCGGCCCAAAGTGCAGACCCGCCGCCTGCATGGCATGAATACCCTCAATGGCGTAGTCGCTGGCGCCGTCATGCCCGGCTGGAATCAGTGTATCGTCCATATCGGTCAGCACAAGTTTAATCATAAGGTCCCCATTCGTATCGGTCCTACCTATTGTAACGACCTGCCAAAATAAACCTGTCCCTTTTTGGCAGGTGCGCTAGTATAGGGAACAACAGATTCGATGCGGGAGTGCCGGCGGTGCAAACCACAAGGCTGAGAGGGCATGGGGCCCAATCCTTTGAACCTGTCAGTTAATGCTGGCGTAGGGAGCATGCCGCCTTTACAGGGGCGCTGTCTATGCACAGCGCCCCTTTTCTATGCCAAGGAGGCATGTGCAGTGATTGATTCGGAACAGCTTAAGCAACATATGGTCAAGGCCGTAGAGGAAATTCGCGCCACCAATCCGATGGCCGGCTCCATCACCAACACGGTGACGATCGACTTTGTCGCCAACGCACAGCTCGCCGTGGGCGGATCGGCCGCCATGGTCTATCTGCCCGACGAGGGCGAAGCGCTCGTTGCCGGCGGCGGCGCCATCTATCTCAACATGGGCACGCTCTTCCCTATCTACGAGCAGACGATTCCCCGCGCGGCGAAGGCGGCACACGACGCCGGCAAGCCCTGGGTGCTCGATCCGGTGGGCCTGGGTATCGGCAGCCTGCGCACCCAGCTGGTAAACGAGCTCAAGCAGTACAAGCCCGCCATCGTGCGCGGCAACGCCTCCGAGATTATCGCACTCGCCGGCCTGTGGGGTCTTGAGGGCGAGGCGGCTGATCTGAGCCGCGTGCGTGGTGTCGATACCACCGACACGGTCGACGCCGCCCGCGATGCCGCCGTGGCGCTCGCTCGCCACACCGGTGGCGCCGTTGTGGTCTCGGGCGAAGTCGACCTAATCACCGACGGCACGACGGTGGCCAAGTCTCACGGCGGCAGCCCGCTCATGTCCAAGATCACCGGCTGCGGCTGCTCGCAGGGCGGCGTGCTGGCCGTGTATGCCTGCGCCGCCGACCCGTTTACGGCAGCCGTCTGCGGCACCGCCGTCTACAACGTGGCCGGCACGCGTGCCGCCGCTGTCGCCGACGCCCCGGCAAGCTTTAAGGTCGCCTTTATCGACGAGCTCTACCGCGCAACCGCCCAAGACATCGCCGATAACCGACTCGAGCTCGAGGAGGCATAGGCCATGTCCGAGCCCGCAACCAATGCCGGCATGAACACGCTCGTCGCCGTGGCCATCGCCCCGTGCGGCACCGGCGATGAGCTATCCGCCGAGGTCGCCGAGGTCGTGCGTGTCATTCGCGAGAGCGGCCTGCCCAACCGCACCACCTCCATGTTCACCGAGATCGAGGGCGACTGGGACGAGGTCATGCAGGTCGTGCGCGACGCAACCTTTGTGTTGGCGAGCAAGGGCATCCGCACCGAAGTCGTGCTCAAAGCCGATATTCGACCCGGATTTACCGACACCATGACCGGCAAACTCGAGCGCATGGAAGCACAGATCAAAAAGCAGGAGGAAGCACGATGAGCATCCGCGACAACCTTGATATCTCGGCCTATCTGGTACTCGGCCCCGAAAACACGCTCGGGCGCCCCGTGGGCGATGTGGTGGCCCAGGCGCTCGACGCCGGCTTTACCTGCATCCAGGTGCGCTCCAAGGTGGCAAGCGCCCGCGAGATCATTGCGCTGACCGGCGACGCCGCGCAGGCAATCGCTCAGGCCGGCAAGACCGGTCAGGTCGCCTTGCTGATCGACGACCGTCTGGACTGTGTGCTTGCCGCACGCGAGCAGGGTATTGCTGTCGACGGTGTGCACGTGGGCCAAAGCGATATTCCCGTCGAGGTCTGTCGCAAGTTGCTGGGCCCCGACGCCATCGTGGGCCTTTCGGCCCGTTGCGAGGAGATGCTCGAGTACGTCAAGACCGCCGATATGAGTTTGGTCGACTACCTTGGCATCGGCCCACTCCACGAGACCGAGACCAAGCGCG
>URTD01000053.1 GCA_900550735.1 uncultured Collinsella sp. | reverse complement strand
CAGCTGGTCTCGCTGGCCGACGTGTACGACGCCCTGACCAGTGAGCGCTGCTACAAAAAAGCCTTCCCCCACGAAAAGGCCGTGCAGATGATACTGGGCGGCGAGTGCGGCACCTTCAATCCCCTGCTGCTGGAATGTCTCAAGGACATCGAGGGCAGTTTGCAGGCAGAGCTGAAAAAGGACTACCAGTCCGACCCCGCTGAACTCGAAGTATAAACGAAGCGCACCCCTTCTCCATACAGAAGCAGAAGGGGTGCGCTTTTCTATGTTTGCCGAAAGTTTTCAACAACACAAAACTTCATTCTCTCATCACAAATGTCCATTGTCCTTTTTTGGGGGCCGTCAAACCTGCGTGAATGGGGTCGTTTCCTGCGTGAATCGCTGTGTCTAAGCCCCGATGGTTATGTTATAATATAGCCATAAGGGAGGAACTGAGGATGGAGCTTCGATTTGCGGTCGTAGAAGACCGCCTGCCCGACTCTCAGCGGTTGGAGAGCCTTTTGCGGCTGGCTTTCGGCGGCGGGCAACCATTGGTCTGTGACCATTATGAGAGCGGTGACGCCTTTCTGGCGGCGTTCCCCTCAAAAAATTATCAGGTCGTTTTTCTCGACATCTGCATGGAAGGCACCAACGGCATCGAGACGGCGCGCATCCTGCGCCGGACCGACCCCGACCAGCTGCTGGTGTTCGTGACCTCGTCCCCGGAATACGTATGGGACGCATTCCCCGTCCACCCCTTCGACTATCTGCTCAAGCCTGTGACTTACGAACGCCTGGCGCAGCTACTCGACGAGCTTTCGAGCGTGCGCCCGGCGGCAACCGACGAACTCGTAATCAAAACGTCCTTTGGCTACCACGCCCTGCGCCTGTCCGACATCGAATATGCCGAGGCGCGCAACAAGCACGTGGTCTTCCACCTGCGCGACGGACGCGATATCGAGGCACTCGAATCGTTCCGCAGCGTCGAGGACCGTTTGGCGCAAAATGCCACCTTCTTTAAATGCCACCGCAGCTACCAGGTCAACCTGCGCAATATCGATCACTTTGACCGCACGGACATCGTCATGCGCTCGGGTGCGTGCATCCCGCTTTCGCGCAGCTGCAAGCAGGGATTCCAAGACGCCTACTTTGCGGTTCGCTTTGAGGGTGGGAGACACTGATGGCCTCCTCGGTCGAAATGGTCCTTTGGGCAATCCACCACGCCACGACGCTGCTCTTTGGCGTCTTTGCCTCGGCGGCGCTGTGCGGTATCGAGATCAACCGGCGTCATGCGCTTGAACTGGTGCTGGTCGGTGCCGTAACTGGATGCGCATTTGGCCTCGCCAATGCCGTCGGCGGCGAGCTTTTCGCCCGCCAGGTATATCCGCTCGTCGTGCATCTGCCGCTCGTCATCTATTTGTGCGCGCGCTACCGCCTGAGCCCGCTGCTTGCCGTGCTCGGCATTACCAGCGCCTATCTGAGCTGCCAGTTCAGCAATTGGATGGGCATCGCCGCCTTTGCCGCAACCGATTCGCAGATCGCGTACTATCTGGCGCGTATTGCGACCACACTCGCCGTCTTTGCCGTCCTATTGCATTGGGCCGGCGACATCGGTCCGCGCTTGGCGATTAAAAGCACCACCGAGCTGGGCATCCTTTTAATCCTGCCGCTCGTCTATTACGTCTTTGACTATGCCACCAACGTCTACACCACGCTGTTCCACTCGGGCTCGGTGGTAACGGTTGAGTTTTTGGCATTTGCGCTCTGTGCCTTCTATCTTATGTTTCTTGCCGTTTACCCGCGCGAATACGAAGAAAAGGAAACCGCCGAGCGAGAGCGCTGGATGCTCGAAACCCGCGACAGCGCCGCCATTAAAGAGCTCGAGGCCTGGCGTCAATCTGGGCGCGAGCTGTCGATTCTTCGCCACGATATGCGCCACTTCCTACGCGGCCTGGCCGCTTTAATTGAGGAGGGCCACACCGACGAGGCGCTCAAACGCATCGACGAACTCTGCGAAGCCGGCGACCGCACCGCCATACGCCGCTTCTGTGCCAACGAGACCGTAAACATCGCGCTTTCGTCATTTAACTCGGATATCAATAGAAACGGCATTACCGCCAACCTGCGCGCCGCCGTACCCGAAACCATCCACGTAGGTGACGCCGACCTGTTTAGCGTGCTCTCAAATGCCTTGGAAAACGCTATCACCGCCGCAAGCGCCGCACCCCAAGGAAAGCGATTCGTCGACTTTGACCTGCGATTAGAGGACGGCCAGCTGCTGCTGTTAGTTTCCAACACGTTTGACCGCGCGCCGCGCATGGTCGACGGCATGCCCGTGACCCGGCATGCGGGCCACGGCTTTGGCACCAAGAGCATCAAACTTGCCGTGGAGCGCATGAACGGCAACTGTCAGTTCCGCATTAACGGCGATCGGTTTGAGCTGCGCGCTGTGATGTAGAAGTGCGGCGCCGATCTCGAGGCGTGCCTTGCCCGCCAGACAATCGCTCGCCGGCGCCAATCCGCTACAGCGGAGCGGCTGCCGGGGTCAGTTGCTTGATGTATGCCCACATGCGCTGCTTGGCGGCTTTGTCAGTGAGCGCCGCCTCAAAACCGTCGAGCGCGAGCACGCGGCGACCCTGCACATGGGCGACCAAGCCGGGCTTGAGCATGGCGGTGTCGAAGTCATCGATCGCCACGAGCATATCGGCGTAGGTCTCGCGCATGGCGTCAGCCGCGTTGTTGTCGAGCAGTAGCACCGCCTCGGGGTCCAAAGCCTCAAGCGCCTCACGGAACAGCTCGCACGGCAGAGTCTCGCCCACCGCGACCGCCCCGTCACCCACGCCGGCGACGCTTGCCAGCACGCAAAAATCCTCGGGCGCGTAGCCGATGGCCCCAAGCGCCTTGCGCAACGCCGCGCCATCCGGGCCGGCGGCAAGCTCGCCACCCGAACGCTCGGCCTCGTCCAAATCGCCTTTGACCAGCACGATCGGCGAGCACGCGTTGCCCGCGATACGCACGCCACGGACCGCAAGCGATGTGAGCTCCTGCTCGGCCGCCTGGGCGATGGCTTCTTTTTTCTGGCTTTGTGACGTGGACATGCGCTCTCCAATCGTTTGCGTGCCCACCATTATATAAAAGAGCTGCCCGCGAGTGGTTGCTTTGCGGGCGGCTGGGTATAAGCACGGTCGTACTGAGTTTTACGCGGCCGAGCCGCGTCGCATTATGGAGGTCACCATGGCTGACATTAATCAGATTACCCCCGAGAACTTCGATTCCATCGTTAACGACAGCCTGCCCGTGCTGGTCGATTTTTGGGCACCGTGGTGCGGGCCCTGTCGATCCCTCTCGCCCATCGTTGACGAGGTTGCCGATGAGCTGGCGGGCAAGCTTGCCGTTGCCAAATGCAACGTCGACGACAACCAGGACCTGGCCATGAAGTATGGCGTCATGAGCATCCCCACGCTGATTGTGTTTAAGAACGGCGAGGAGATTGACCGCTCAGTTGGCGCTCTACCCAAGGCGAGGCTGCAGGCGCTGCTGGAGAAGCATCTGTAATACGCTTGTTACTTACTCGCCGTCTATGAGCGGTTTTGCACCGCTCGCCGGACTTCTGGATGCACCGAGTGCAACCACGGATAGTATGGTAGTCACAAACAGCCCCCAGTGAACGGGTGCGGGTCGCACAGACTCGTACCCTTTTTCTTATGCAACTGCGCGCAGAGCGGGCGTAGTAAAATCTGAACCACTGAACTGCCCCATACAAAAGGAGATTTTCCATGCATGATGTTGGAATGAACATGAGCCAGCTTGCCATGAGCGTCAAGCAGGTCGACGACACCATCGAGCTCGCTCACGAATGGAGCCATCAGTTGCTGCATGCGACCGAGAATTTTGACATGGAGCGCATCGGCGCCAAGCTCGAGGCAGCCATGGCCGCGCTGCACGAGGCGCATGACGCGCTCGAGGGCTACGAAGAGGCCATCGAGGCCGACCACAACTCCGTCGGATCCGTGAAGCTGGTGTAGGGTGTCCGAACACGAACACGAGCACGGCTGCGGGCACGAGCACGAGCATCCGCACGGGGCGGACGGTGACGCGGGCTGCCACTGTAGTGGCTCCGGCTCCGAGCTGGTCCGTTTTTCGGTTACCGCACCCGACGACCTGCTGCGCCGTTTTGACGAACAGATCGCGCGCCGCGGCGACGTGGCCAACCGCTCCGAGGCCGTGCGCGACCTGATTCGCGCCTCGATCGCCAAGGAGCAGATGCGCACGCCCGATGAGCATGTTATCGGGTCGCTCACCATGATCTACGACCATCACACCGGCGATCTGACACGCCGCCTGGACGAGGTGCAGCACGACTACACCAACGAGATCGTATCGACCATGCACGTGCATCTGGATCACCACAACTGCTTGGAGATTCTGGCGCTCAAGGGTCGCGGCGAGCGCGTCTACGAACTAGCCGACCGCCTGCTGGGCCTGCGCGGCGTTAAGCACGGCGAGCTCACGTGCGCCGCCACCAAGCAGAGCCTGGGGCTGTAGCGGAATTTCCCGCAGCGCACCTGCCAAAAAGGGACAGGTTTGTTTTGGCAGGTTTAGCGTTTTACCTACCAAAATAAACCTGTCCCTTTTTGGTCGGTTTTGATGAGGGGTGTCGCATGCGGCATGTGCATATTCATGTGACGGGCATTGTGCAGGGCGTTGGCATGCGACCGTTTGTGTATCGCGAGGCCATGGCGCATGGCATTTGCGGATGGGTGCTCAATGCGGGCGACGGCGTGCATATCGAGGCGCACGCTTGTGCCGAGGCGGTTGACGGATTTGTCGCTGCGCTTTCTGAGCATGCGCCCGCGGCGGCTCGCGTTGAGCGAGTCGATATTGCGGATTTGGAGCCTGGCGGTTGGAGCACTGCCGATGAGCAGGGCTTTCACATTGTGGCGTCGCAGGACCAGACCGCGCACACCACACTTGTCTCGCCCGATATCGCCACCTGTGACGATTGCCTGCGCGAGTTGTTCGATCCCGCCGACCGACGCTATCACTACCCCTTTATCAACTGCACTAACTGCGGACCGCGCTTTACCATCATCCGCTCGCTGCCTTACGATCGAGCGGCCACATCGATGGACCGTTTCCCCATGTGTCCCAAGTGTGCCGCGGAGTATGCCGACCCACTCGACCGGCGTTTTCACGCGCAGCCCGATGCCTGCTTTGATTGCGGGCCGCATATTACGTGGCGTGAGGCTGTGAACGGCGATGCGTGCGGGAATTCGTCCGCGACACCGGCCGTCGGCACCACACGCGAGGCCAGCGACGCTATCATCGAGCGCTGCGTTGAGCTGCTGGCCAGCGGTGGCATCGTCGCCATCAAGGGCCTGGGCGGATTTCACTTGGCATGTGACGCCTCCAACGAGCAGGCGGTAGCCGAGCTTCGTCGTCGCAAACGCCGCAGCAACAAGCCGCTTGCCGTTATGGTGCGCGACCTTGCCGACGTTGAACGCCTGTGCCATGTCAACGACGTTGAGCGCGGCTTGCTGGCCGGCAGCATTCGCCCCATTGTGCTGCTGCGCCGACGTGCTGTTTGCGAGAGCGGCGGCTCCCCCGACGCCCTCGCGCTCGCGCCGTCCGTCGCGCACGACCTTCCCGAGCTCGGCGTTATGCTCCCCTACACCCCGCTTCAGCATCTGTTGCTTGCCGCAGCAGAAGCCCGCGGTGTGCACGCACTCGTCATGACCAGCGGAAACCTGAGCGAAGAGCCCATCGAGACCGATGACGACCTTGCCTGGGAGCGCCTCGTTGCCGCCGGCATTGCTGATGCGCTACTCGGCAACGACCGCGCGATCCTCTCGCGCTACGACGACTCCGTGGTGCGCGTGGTCAACGGCGCCATTATGCCCGTGCGCCGTGCCCGCGGATATGCACCCCAGCCGCTGCCGTTGCCGGCGCTCGACGGCGCTCCGTCCTGCGTGCTCGCCTGCGGGCCACAACAAAAGGCCACGATTGCGCTCACGCGCGAAGGGACGAACGGCGAGGCAACCTGTTTTGTGTCGCAGCATATCGGCGATGTTGAAAACGGCGGGACCTTCGATGCCTGGAACGCCGCGCGCACGCGCTTGGAAGATCTCTTTGACTTGGCGCCCGCCGCCTTGGCCTGCGATTTACACCCCAGCTATCTATCGGACCAGTGGGCGCGCGAGCAGGCGCGAAAATGCAATCTGCCGCTCGTCGAAGTGCAGCACCATCATGCGCATATCGCGAGCGTAATGGCCGAGGCCATCGCCGCGGGCCAGCTTACAACCGACACGCGTGTCCTTGGCATCGCCTTCGACGGCACCGGCGCCGGCACCGATGGGACCATTTGGGGCGGCGAGTTTCTTGTTGCCAGCCTTGACGGCTTTGAGCGCACCGCGCATTTGCTCACCTGGGCGCTCCCCGGCGGGGCGGCCTCCGTACGCGACGCTCGACGCAACGCCTTTGCCCTGCTTAGCGAACTCGGCCTACTCGAGCACCCAGGCGCCGCTCAGCTTTTGGACAGCCTCGACGAGCAAACGCGTAGCGTGACAGCCACCATGATTGAGCGCGGCATCAACAGCCCGCGTACCAGCAGCATGGGACGTCTCTTTGATGCCGCGGCAGCAATTCTGGGCATCTGCGACAAGGCAACCTACGAGGGCGAACCCGCCATAGAACTCGAAGCCGCCGCCTGGCGCGCGTTCAGCAGTGAAAGTGCCTGCCCCACCGGCAATATGGTCAGCTTTTCCGTAACCGAATCATCCCGTCCGGACGACTGCCATGTTCTGAACTCCAGACCGCTTTTTGAGGCGCTTTTGGAGGGAATCAGGACCGGCGTGCCCGCCGGCAAGCTCGCGCTCGACTTCCACGTCACCATCGCGCGCTCCTCGGCACGAATCGCACGCGAAATCTGCGCCCGTGAAGGCCTCGACACCGTCGCGCTCTCGGGCGGCGTGTTCATGAACCGACTTTTGCTTCAGCTCCTCACCCGCGAGCTCAAAAGCATGGGTCTCACTGTCTTGATTCCCCGCTCCGTGCCCGTCAACGACGGCTGTATCGCCTACGGTCAGGCCGTCATCGCTCGCGCTCGCCTCGCGCAGACAGCATCGCGATAGGCTGTTTTGCCAGCCTGCGCGCCGCCGTCTCACAGGTGTAACGCGTTTGCTCGTGACTCCTGCGAGCGCTACCATCAACTGATGGGTAATTAGGCGCCTATCCAGCGCAAAACGTATAAAAGGGGAACATTATGTGCCTTGCCGTTCCCGGTAAAGTGGTCAAACGCGACGACGACCTTAAGGCGACCGTCGACATGATGGGCATCGAGCGCCCCGTTTCGCTGCGCCTCGTGCCGACGGCACAGGTAGGCGACTATATTCTCGTGCACGCCGGCTTTGGCATTCAGATTGTCGACGAGCAGGAGGCGCAGGAGACGCTCGACCTGGTCAACACCATGACCGAACTGGTCGAAGAAGACCAGCTGGCCACCAACCCGGCCGAGGCTTACTAGTGGCGGCCGGACAGCCGGCTCGCTCCGGTATCGACTTCTCGGCATTCCGCGATCCCAAGCTGGCTCGCGAGCTCATCGAGCGCATCCGTGAACTCGTCGGCGACCGCACCATCAACCTTATGGAAGTCTGCGGCACGCACACCGTGAGCATCGGTCGCTATGGCTTTCGCTCCATTATGCCTGCCGGGCTCAAACTGCTGAGCGGTCCGGGTTGCCCCGTCTGTGTTACCGCCAACCGCGATATCGACCATGCAATCGCGCTCGCCAAGATGGACGGCGCCATCATCACCACCTTTGGCGACATGATGCGCGTGCCCGGGTCGTCTACCTCGCTCGCCGCGCAAAAGGCGGCGGGGCGCGATATTCGCATTGTGTACTCCCCGCTCGATGCACTCGATATCGCCGAACACAACCCCGATCGCCCGGTCATCTTTATGGGCGTCGGCTTTGAGACCACGACGCCCACCATCGCCGCCGCCATTTTGGAGGCCGATGCACGCGGACTCCAGAACTTCTCGGTCTATTGCGCCCACAAGACCACGCCGCCGGCGCTGCGCGCCATCGCCAACGATCCCGAGACCACTATCGACGGCCTTATCCTTCCGGGACACGTCGCCACCATCACGGGCTTAGCCCCCTTTGACTTTTTGGTCGATGAGTTCGAGACCCCAGGCGTAGTCACCGGATTTGAGCCGGTCGATATTCTGCAGGGCATCTGCATGCTGGTCCAGATGGTTGTTGAGGGGCAGCCCGCAATCGACAACGCCTACCGCCGTGGCGTCAACGCAGACGGCAACCCCGTGGCGCGCCAGCTGGTCGAGCAGGTGTTTGAGCCATGCGACACCACGTGGCGCGGGCTGGGGCCGATTGCCAACTCGGGCCTTTCCATCCGCCCCGAGTTCTCGCGCTTTGATGCCCGCACTCGCTTTGACGTGCCCGTTGAGACGACGGTCGAGCCGCGTGGGTGCCGCTGCGGCGACGTGCTGCGCGGGGCCATTACGCCGAGCGACTGCCCTCTGTTCGGCCGCGCTTGTACACCCGAGCATCCCATCGGCCCCTGCATGGTGAGTTCCGAGGGCAGCTGTGCAGCATATTTCCGCTACCGAGGCTAATGGGTTCCGCCGCTCTAACGAACGGCGGGCCGGTCGACGCTGCGCGCCATTCAGGCGAGCGATTTGCCTTTCAATCGTCGGCTGCGGGCAAAAGCCCAGCAGCCTCCTCTTTCAAGGCAACTCACTTCGCCTGAATGGCGCTCGCTGACTTTTACTTAACATCGATTCTGCCACACTCAGCTATTGCCGACCCCCCACGATTGGAGTTTTCGATATGTCCCGTACTGCCACCGATAGCACTGTCCTGTTGGGCCACGGCTCTGGCGGCCAGATGATGAAACGCATCATCGATGAGGTCTTTTTGGATGCCTTTGGGTCGCCCGAACTGCTCGAGGGCAACGATGCCGGCGTCGCTGCGCTGCCCGCGAGCGGGCGCATCGCCATGTCGACCGACAGCTTTGTAGTCTCGCCGCAGTTCTTCCCCGGCGGCAATATCGGCCGACTCGCCGTGTGCGGAACCGTCAACGACGTCGCGACCTCGGGCGCTAACGTGCGCTACCTCTCATGCGGCTTTATCCTCGAAGAGGGCTATCCCATGGACAAGCTGCGCCAGATTGTGCAGACCATGGCCGAAACGGCACATGAGGCAGGCGTGAAGATTATCACCGGCGACACCAAGGTGGTCGAGCGTGGCGGTGCCGACGGCGTCTACATCAATACCGCTGGCGTAGGCGAGGTGCCCGCAGGCGTGACGCTCAGCGGTGCCAACTGCCGGCCCGGCGACGTCATCCTGGTGTCGGGCACACTCGGCGACCACGGCATCGCCATCATGAGCCAACGCGAGGGCTTGGCGTTTTCGAGCGCCATCGAAAGCGATGCCGCGCCGCTCAACCACCTGATTGCCGATGTGCTTGCCGCAGCACCCGACACACGCTGCTTCCGCGACCCCACGCGCGGTGGCCTGGCCTCGACGCTTAACGAGTTTGCCCAGGCCAGCGGTGTTGCCATGGAGATCGACGAGGATGCCGTGCCCGTGCGCCCCGACGTGCAGGCCGCCTGCGAGATGCTCGGCTACGACGTTCTGCAGGTGGCAAACGAGGGCAAGATGGTTGCCGTGGTGCCGGCCGAGCGGGCCGATGCCGTGCTGGCCGCCATGCGCGCCGCGCGCTACGGCGAGAATGCCGCCATTATCGGTCGCGTGCTGCCGCTTGCCGAGGACGCCCGCCCCGCCGTGCGCGTACGTACCGGTTGGGGCTCGACCCGCATCCTCGACATGCTCGTAGGAGAGCAGCTGCCGAGAATTTGCTAACGACAGAGATGGTCGGGCAGCGCGGCCCGATACACGGCAGTCAAAGTTGTTCAGATTTCAAACATGCCCGACACGCCAGCCCGTTATCATGGGTGCGTCCTATAACCCAAACGGCGGGAGCACCCATGGCAGCAGCTTTTTCCCATGTGATTTTTGATTTAGACGGCACCATCCTCAACACGCTCGAGGACCTGGCAGCCGCCGGCAACCATACCTGCGAGATGCACGGCTGGCCCACGTTTGCCGTAGACGAGTACCGCTACAAGGTGGGAAACGGCATGCTCAAGCTGGTCGAGCGCTTTATGCCCGCCGAGTATGCGGGCGACGGCCGTATGTTTGAGCAGACGCTTGCCGAGTTTAGGGCTTATTACGGCGAGCACAAGGAAGACCACACCGCACCGTACGCCGGTACGATCGAGATGCTCGACCGCCTGCGCACCGCGGGTGTGCAGCTTGCCGTGCTCACTAACAAGGACCACGTCTCGGCGGTTCCGCTTATCGAGAAATACTTTGGTTCCGAGCGCTTTGCGCTGGTGCAGGGCCGCGTCGATGCGTTTCCTCCCAAGCCCGAGGCACCTGTTACGCTGCACGTGATGAAAGAGCTAGGCGCCGACCCGGCAACCACACTCTATGTAGGCGATTCCAATGTCGATATCCTGACCGGTCACAACGCCGGCCTCAAGAGCGCGGGTGTCACCTGGGGCTTCCGCGGCCGCGCAGAGCTGGAAGCCGCTGGCGCCGACTACGTGGTGGACACCCAGGACGAGCTCGCGGCGCTAATCCTGGGCGAGTAGCGGGGCTGTCGCTCAACACGGCTGCATAGATTCTGTCGCGCGGAAAGCGCATCCCGTTTTGCCGCCTCAGAATGGGATGCGCTTTCCGGTTGAGCCTTGTCGGGAAACGGCATCCCGTTTCAGAGCAATATTCCGGGTCGCGCTTTCCGCAACCCACCCCATCCGGAAACCGCGACCCACTATTCGGCCAAATACCGGCTCGTATTTTCCCGAGCATTCGATGCAACGCTGGCGCAAGGAGTGTCCCCGACTGCCGGCAGAGACGATATGAGCAGGACATAAAAACATTGGGAGCCCCCGGCATGAAAGTCCGCGGATCAGGCCGACAATGGTGAGTGTCTAATCCAGCCGTGGCGGCC